>JAPLDP010000065.1 GCA_026391695.1 Bacteroidota bacterium | reverse complement strand
CTTTCGCAAACTTGGTCTTTCCGGTCTTTCCGAGGTTTACTCTAAATCTTTATCTTTACGAACCGCCGTATGCCGAACGGCACATACGGTGGTGTGAGAGGACAGTGAGTGAATTAATCACTCACTTCCTACTCGATTATAATCAATTATTAATATTACCTTTGTAATCAGGTAATCCAGAGGTGAACATGATTTCAAGCGAAAACTACGACATTCTTATCAAAAAATTAGATGAGTTTATAAGAAAATATTATAAAAATTTGATTATCAAGGGATTGCTATATACATTATCACTGCTTTTATTTTTTTTTCTGTTTATCGATATCCTTGAATATTTTTTACATCTCGGAATTATCGCCAGAACCATTGTATTTTATACCTTTCTTGCTGTTGCACTGCTAATTATTTGCAGGTTTATTATGTTTCCTGTTTTAAAGCTTTTCGGAATAAGTAGAGTTATTAACCATGAACAAGCTGCTGAGATAATCGGAACACATTTTATTGAAGTCAAGGACAGATTATTGAACACTCTTCAGTTAAAGAAAATCAGTACATTTGAAAACAGTGACCTTATTGAAGCGAGTATCAATCAGAAAATTCATTCTTTGAAACTTGTATCTTTTTCTTCGGCCATTAACTTTTCAGGAAATAAAAAGTACCTTAAATATGCCCTTCCCCCGATTTTTATTATTCTTATTATACTTTTTTCAGCACCCTCTGTAATTAAGGAACCATCTGAGCGAATTATTAGGCATAGGGAATACTATGAAAAAGAATTGCCATTTCAGCTTAAAATAGTCAATGAGAAACTTGAGGCTTTCCAGCAGGAAGATTATGAACTGCATGTGATAGTGAGTGGTGAACAAACACCATCTGATGTTTTCATTAGGTTTGATAATAATACTTATAAACTTTCCAAAGAAAATAATTCATCTTTTTCCTATATCTTTCGAAATCTTCAGAAGAATATTAAGTTTGAGTTATATGCTGATAATTATGAAGCGGAATGTTTTGAGCTTAGGGTTCTTCCAAAGCCTGTCATATTGACTTTCTCTATTGATTTGGTATATCCCCCTTATATAAATAAAGAGGATGAATCCTTTGAAAATATGGGCGATGTTATTATTCCAGAGGGAACTAAAATGACTTGGCATTTCTATACACGTGATACTGATACTGTTTTATTCAGGGTAAATGAAACGATGATTGCTTTGGATAACAGGCAGACAAACGTGTTTGCTTATGCTGAGACCTTCGTAAAAAGCTGCAGCTATTCTGTCAGCACGGTAAATAAGTATCTCAAAAACAAAGATTCATTGCACTACACGATCAACGTTATACCTGATGTTTATCCGTCGATTATTGTTGAGGAGTTCAGGGATTCCTTGCTCGACGGCAGAATATACATCAGAGGAAACATCAAGGATGATTATGGATTCAGCAAACTGGAATTTACTTATTATTATAAAAATATTAGCAATATCAACGATGAAGAAATAGGAAAGGACACGATCATCCAGTCAGTCTCAATAAACAAAAACCTTACTCAGCAGGAATTCTATCATTATTTTGATGCTCATTCATTAGACATTAGAACAGGTGATGAGGTTGAATATTTTTTTGAGATTTGGGATAATGACGAAGTAAACGGCAACAAATCGACACGATCACAAAAAATGGTTTTCAGAATTCCATCACAGGAGGAAATTGAGGCTATTGCTGAACAAAGTAATCTTGAAGTTAAAGCTGAAATGGGAAGAGCCATCAAGGAACTTAAATCGTTACAGCGAGATATAGATGAACTAAATCGGAATTTATTGGAAAAGAAAACCATTTCTTGGCAGGAAAAGCAACAATTACAGGATCTTCTGGACAGGCAGGCTGAAATTAAAACTAAGATCGAAAACATACAGAGGGAGAATGAAAACAAGGTTACAAAGGAACAACAGTATAAAGAGATCAATCCTGACATACTTCAAAAACAGAAACAGTTGGAAGATTTGTTTGACCAAGTTCTGTCGGATGAAATGAAGAAGCTTTTTGAAGAGTTGCAGAATATACTGGATAGTGTGGACAAAGACAAGGTGAATGATATGCTTGAAAAAATGAAGCTTAGTAGTAAGGATCTTGAACAGGAACTTGACAGAAACCTTGAATTATTTAAGCGACTTGAATTCGAAAAGAAATTGACTGAAACAATTGAAAAGATTGGCGAACTGGCAATAGAAGAGGCGAAATTATCGAATGAAACCAAAGAAGGTAAAAAAGAGGATTTGGATAATCTGATGGAAAAGCAAGACGGAATGAACAAGAGTTTTGAGGAGATACGGCAAGATCTTGATGATTTAGACAAAAAGAATCATGAATTGGATGAGCCCAATCAAATTCAGAACACTGAGGAGCTTGAGAATAATATTCAGCAACAGATGCAAAACAGCATCGAGAATCTCAAACAGCGAAAAATGGGTAAAGCTTCACAATCACAGAAGGATGCGGCACAACAAATGAAGAATCTAGGGAAGAATTTGTCAAATATGCTTATAGCTATGCAATCGGAAGGGTTGGGTGAGGATATCGGTGCTATCAGAGAAATCCTTGAAAATTTGATACAAATATCATTTGACCAGGAAGCTTTGATTAAGGAATTAAATATTATTCGAAGAAATGATCCCAAATATATTGAAGTTGTTGAGAAACAGAAAAATATTAAGGATGATCTGATTATGGTAGAGGACTCATTAATCGCTCTCAGCAGACGCCAGATCATGATACAATCTTATGTGAACAAGGAGATTAAAGCTATCAACAACAAAGTTGAAAAAACTATTGATGATTTGAATAACCGGCGAATACCTTCGGCATCGATGAACCAGCAGTACATTATGACATCTGTTAATAATCTTGCTTTGTTATTGGATGAGGCCATGCAACAAATGCAACAACAAATGGCGCAGATGATGGGTACCGGGAATAGTATGTCGGCATGTCCTAGTCCTGGCGCTGGTAAAATGTCAGCAGGAAATATAAGGCAATTACAGGAACAACTCAATAAGCAACTTGAGCAACTCAAGCAAGGAATGGAGTCATTAAAAAGTGGTGGTAGTAAAGGTCAGAAAGCCATGAGTGAACAATTGGCTCGACTGGCAGCAGAGCAGGAGGCTATCAGGAACAAGATGCAACAGTATATTGAAGATTTAAAGGAACAAGGTATTGAAGGGGATGAAGGAATGAGACAGATTATGAATGATATGGAGAAAACAGAGACAGAACTGGTAAATAAGATTATTACAAGTCAAACACTGATGCGACAGCAGCAAATTTTAACGAGGCTGTTACAGTCGGAGAAAGCAGAACTTATGAGGGAGCAGGAAGAAAAAAGAGAATCAAAGGAGGCAAAAGATCAAAAATTAAGTAACCCTGACGAATTTTTTAAGTATAAGAGTATAAAATCGCAACAGGTTGAATTATTAAAGACGATTCCACCTTCCCTGAAGCCATTTTATAAAAAAAAGGTTAATGAATATTTGTACAACTTTGAACTTCAATAAAATAGGATGAGGTCTGAAGAATATATACTGACTATTTCATCATCAGCCGGTAGTATCCATCAGGTTGAACGATTTATCGAAGATATTTGTGATCGATTTAATCTGACAAACAATTACTTTGGCAATATAAGCATGGCCATAATGGAAGCGGTTGATAATGCTATTAAGCATGGTAATAAAAATTGCTGGGATAAAAAAGTATCCATACGGCTGGACCTAGAACCGGGATTACTTAAATTCTCGGTCAAGGATGAAGGTGAGGGATTCAATTATTATCATATCCCTGATCCAACTGACCCCTTCTCTAGTTCTAGTGAAAAAGTGGGGAGGGGTATATTTATCATACGAAGCATGGCAGATGAAATACATTATAATGCCCCTGGAAATGAACTTACCATGATTTTTTATGTATCCGGAATCAGTGAAAAGACCTTTAAAGAAAGGGAGAATAAGATTAAATCATATACAGCAAAAGCAAAGAAAAAAATTACAAAAAGATAGATGTTTATCATATTGTAATAAATGAAATATGATAATATACAATTTTTTAATGAAGATATTTCCTATCGGTTAAGAAATAAGAAATCCTTACGATCATGGATTAAAGATACGATCCACCATGAAAACAGGATAACCGGAAGTCTAAATTTCATTTTTTGTTCTGACCAAATACTTTACAAATTAAATATTTCTTATCTGGAACATGATTCATTTACAGATGTAATTGCTTTTGATTATTCAGATGAAAATGGAGTTGTATCTGGTGATATATATATCAGTATTGACAGAGTGAAAGAGAATGCTTGGCAATATAAAGTAATATTTAAGGATGAACTTCATAGGGTCATGATTCATGGACTACTCCATCTGATGAATTATACTGATGACACTCTTAAGAAAAAGAACCTGATGCGAAGAAATGAGAACAAATATTTAAATATGCGTTCCTCAAATCTTTAACGGGTAGTTCCACGTGAAACAATTGCTTCGATGCTTAGAGAATACGATATCATTGTGGTAGGTGCTGGTCATGCCGGTTGTGAAGCCGCCGCTGCCGCCGCCAATCTAGGATCAACAGTGCTATTGATAACAATGAATTTGACTACAATTGCTCAGATGTCGTGTAATCCAGCAATGGGTGGAATTGCAAAAGGTCAAATTGTTCGGGAGATAGATGCTCTTGGTGGTTACTCAGCAATTGTAACCGACAACACAATGATCCAATTTCGAATGTTAAATAAATCAAAAGGGCCTGCAATGTGGAGCCCTCGTTCGCAGAATGACCGTTGGCTATTCTCTAGAAAGTGGAGGCTCACTCTTGAAAAGTTGCCTAACCTGGATTTCTGGGAAGATACGGTGGTTAATGTCATTGAAAGAAAAGGTCGAATAAATGGTGTCATCACAAGTTTAGGGCTTGAGATTAGATCAAAGGCCGTTATTTTAACGAACGGGACTTTTCTTAACGGAATTATTCATATTGGGGAAAAGCAATTTAACGGGGGCAGAATGGGGGAAAAGGCTGCCAACGGTTTAACAGAACATCTTAATGAACTCGGAATTTTATCCAGCCGAATGAAAACAGGAACGCCTGTGAGAATAGATGGTCGGACTATTGATTATTCAAAAGTAGAGGAACAAAAGGGAGATGATATTCCCGGGAAATTTTCCTTTACGAATACTGCAGGATTAACTTTACAAAAAAGTTGTTATATAACTTATACCAATGCCAATGTTCATGAAATCTTAAGATCAGGATTCAATAAATCCCCATTGTTTGTGGGAAGAATTAAAGGTCGTGGTCCACGACATTGTCCCTCAATTGAAGATAAGATTGAACGGTTTTCCGGGAAGGATAGACATCAACTTTTTATTGAGCCAGAAGGATGGGATACCGTTGAGGTTTATTTAAATGGTTTTTCTTCTTCCTTACCTGAGGACATACAATATAAGGCGTTAAGATTAATACCAGGTTTAGAGCATGTAAAAATATTCAGGCCGGGTTATGCTATTGAATATGATTATTTTCCACCTATACAGTTACAAAATACACTTGAATCAAAATTATTTGAAAATCTCTATTTTGCTGGACAAATTAATGGTACCACTGGTTATGAGGAAGCTGCCGCTCAGGGATTAATGGCCGGTATCAATGCTCATAGAAAAATCAACAGGTTATCACCATTTGTTCTAAATAGATCTGAAGCATATATAGGTGTTCTCATCGATGATCTCACCACAAAGGGCGTCGATGAACCTTATCGTATGTTTACCTCCAGAGCTGAATTTCGGATATTGTTAAGGCAGGATAATGCTGATCTGCGTTTAACACCGAAATCTTATCAGATTGGTCTTGCAGGAGAAGAAAGGATCCAAAGGGTAAACGAGAAACTGGAAAAGATTAAACGGATCAGGCAATATCTTGAAAAAAACAGTATTCATCCAGAGATGATCAACACGTACCTTGTGGAATCTGGTACAAAGGAAATCACGCAGAAGCTTAAGTATTCTACTCTTTTACTAAGACCTCAGGTCAATCTGGCTGAATTAGTTAGTCGTTCGAAAGTATTATCGGAATTTATTAACCAGATGGCACAAGAAGATCTGGAAATAATTGAGGAGATCGAAATAATGATCAAATATGATGGTTATATTGCTAAAGAGCAGGAAATTGCTGACAGAATCACTAAATTTGAACATATCCGTATTAAAAATGATGTTGATTATTATTTGCTTACGTCTCTTTCCTATGAAGCAAGGGAAAAGCTTTCGAAACTTAAACCACAAACTATTGGACAGGCGTCCAGAATCAGTGGTGTTTCTCCTGCAGATCTGTCGGTATTGCTGGTATATTTAGGAAAGTAATGTGGATATCACACGGAACATTAAATGAAACAAGTAAGATCCTGCATCCTTTGTGGGAATGCGGAATTTAAAAGCCATCTGGTATTAAAGGATTTTTTTTTATCAGGTGAAACTTTTGAAATTTCCGAATGTATAAATTGTCATTTCAGGTTTTCAAACCTGAGCATATCTCTTGACAAAATATTAAGGTATTATGCATCCGAGAATTACGTTTCTCATAAACCTGAAGCAAATGGTCTGATTAATAAATTGTATGTTATAGTTCGAAAATTTACGGTCAGGAAGAAATTTCAGATTATTGTAAAGTTTAAAAAGGGTCATCGTATTTTAGATGTTGGTTGCGGCACCGGTGAACTTTTAGCATATTTTAAAAAAAGAAGATGGGAAACTGTTGGTATTGAAACTAATTCAAATGCACGAGATTACGGTATTACTCATTATGGTTTAGACGTGGGTGTTGATTTGAAAACGTACAAATCGGCGCCGGAATCTTTTGATGTGATCACATTATGGCATGTATTAGAGCATCTTCCGGACATCCACGAGCAATTAAGGAAGATTATATCTCTCTTGAAATCTAACGGTATTTTGATTGCGGCCGTGCCTAATTGTAATGCATATGATGCACAATATTATCAGGAATTTTGGGCAGCCTATGACGTTCCAAGGCATTTGTATCATTTTACGAAACAGACACTATCTTATCTTCTGGAGCTTCATGGATGTCATATTATCGAAGTATTTCCGATGAAATTGGATGCCTATTATGTGTCAATGTTGAGTGAAAAATATAAACATGGTAAGCCACATCATTTTCATGGTTTTATTAGAGGGGTGATATCAAATCTAAAGGCTTTCCTTAAAGGAAAGGAATATTCAAGCATGATTTATGTGATTAAGAAGAATATTCAGTAATTTTATTTCCTGGCCTCATTACGATCTATGAGGCTCATAAAATTTGCAACAATCTAAAACATTGATATTCAACACTATAAGTACTAAAACCGAATATGATTATGCCCATCGGAAAATTGAACAATAGGACTTTAGCTGCCTTCTTCACGTTGCTTTTTCTAGTGCTTTCAATTAGTTTAAATCTTTATTTTCTTGATAAAAGAAAACCTATTACTGTTACTAAGCAATTCCAGAAAAGATTGGATAAAAAGGAGACTATTTTAACTGCCCTTTTGGATCAACTGAAAATTATCGTATCAGCTAAGGGGGATGCCGGCATGCAGGATCTTCTGAGATATCAGAAGACCTATAAAAAAGAGGGTTTTATTATTTTAATTTACAATAAAGACTCCCTGCTATTATGGTCGGATAATTCTGTATCGTCAGAGAAAGTATACACTGAAATCAGTAAAGGAAATCACTTTACCCATTTTCAAAACGGTTGGTATGATATAATATATAAAAAAGAAAATGACCTTGCTTTAGTTGGACTGATGCTCATCAAATCTGATTTTGCTTATCAGAATAATTACCTGATTAACTCATTCCAGAAGGAATTTAAAGTTAGTAAGGAGTTGCACGTGCTGGAGGAAAAGGGTCTTTACCCGATCTATTCGAAAGATAAGAGCTATTTGTTTTCATTGGGTTTTCCTGAAACCACCATAATCACTGATAGGCAGGTCTTTATACTATTTACCCTTTATCTGCTTAGTTTATTGTTTTTGATAGCATTTATATTTCAGGTCTATCTGGCAATAGAGTTCTTTCTGAAGCGCAGGATTCTTATGTTTTTATTTTTTTTCATGGATGTTCTAATTATCAGAGTTATCATATTTTATTTCAAAATCCCGATCTCTTTATATCAGTCTGATCTTTTTAGCCCATTATACTATGGATCTTCTGTTTTCTTGCCTTCCTTCGGCGATTTAATCGTTAATGCATTCATTTTACTTATCATCGCATACATTTTTAATACCTCACTCAGGACAGGTAACATAACAAAGCCAGAGAGTAAACTTATAAGGCATATCATAGCATTTATTCTCATGGTAATAGTAATATTATTATTTCGGTTCATTGTTTTCCTCTTTCAGGGTTTGGTTTTGGACTCGAATATTTCGTTTAATCTCAATAACATATTCAGCTTATCATCATCAAGTTTGCTTGGTTTTATTGTGATTGCCTCCCTTTTACTTGCATTTTTTCTGTTCACTCACCGATTAGCTGATTTCATTCACTTTTATGTGTCTTCTATTTCTATTTTTTTTGGTCTACTTATTCTCGTATTCATTACAGATGGTTTACTGTGCAATTTTATTACTGGTCGATACGACATAGTCTATTCAATTTTTCTGTTAGCAGTGTTAGTATCATTTTGGTTTTTGTCAGAAAAGCGACTACAGGTCACATCATTTTATAGTATTATCTTTTATTTATTTCTTTTTTCAATAATATGCACTTATTTTCTCCATCAATTTAATCATATCAGAGAATTAAATCAGCGCAGATTGATGGCTGTTCGGTTAGCGGCAGAAAGAGATAACATTACCGAATACAAATTCACCTCAATCGAGAAGGCCATATATTCTGATACAGCCCTGATTCGCAATCTTCCATCCGCCTTACTGGACCGAGGTAAAGAGGATAAGATTACCGACTATATCGTTCAAAAGTTTTTAAAGGATTACAGGTCAAATTATAACATTCAGGTCACGATTTGTGACAGGGGGAGAAATCTTGAGATTGAACCAGATAATATTATAATTAATTGTCGACAGTATTTTGTTGATCAAATCAACCAGGATGGGGAACAAACAGACAATCCGCATCTTTATTATCTAAATAAGGGATCCAATGATGTAAACTATATAGCATTTCTTTCTTTTAGCGAAGACTACACGGGCGCATTGTACCCAATTGATGTTTTTATTGAATTAAATTCAAAATATGTACCTAAAGCCTTGGGATATCCTGAATTACTTATGGATAGGAGGACCTATATTTTTACCGATCTCACAAATTATTCATATGCCATCTATGTTGATAGCTGTTTAGTAAAGAGTGTTGGTAAATATTTATATACTCTGCCTTTACCTCAATTGAAGGAGAATGAAGAAGAGTTTATTTCCTATAAGCAAAGTGAATATAATCATTTGGCCTATAAAGCAAATCATTCAACCTGGCTGATTATTAGTATGGAAAATCCACATTTTCTGGATATTGTCGCTCCATTTTCGTATCTGTTGATTTTTTTTGGATTGTACGTATTGATATTCATGTTTATCACGCATTCTTCTTTTAGCCTTAGACGACCGCAGTTGGATTTCAAAACCAGGCTTCAGATTGCAATTATGTCAATTATTATTGTTTCCTGCATCCTTATCGGTGCGACCTCATTGCTATATATCGTTAATCTTAATGATAAAAAGAACCTTGATATTCTTAACGAGAAAACACATTCGGTACTTGTTGAGGTGGAACATAAATTATCTAATGAATCATCATTAACTCCTGACATGCAGGATTATCTGGCATCTTTGCTGACCAAGTTTTCGATAGTCTTCTTTTCGGATATTAATTTATATGATCCAGCGGGCTATTTGCTGGCATCATCAAGACCAGAGATATTTAAAGAGGGATTACTCTCTACGAGGATGAATGCTGTTGTATATAATGAGTTTACTTTCAATAAAATGGCCTCTTTTATTCATAGTGAGAACATAGGCAGATACAGGTATTTATCAGCATACCTTCCATTTCGGAACAATCAAAACAAAATCATTGCATATGTTAACCTTCCTTATTTTGCAAAGCAGACGGAGTTGAGACAGGAGGTTTCCATATTTCTTATAGCGTTTACCAATATTTATATTTTTCTTGCAGTTATTACCATTTTTATTACCTTATTTATTGCTAATTACGTTACTCTTCCATTGAAAGTTATCAGCAATAAAATTGGCCGGTTAAGGCTTGGAAAAGGCAATGAAAAAATTGAGTGGAGCAGAAAAGATGAGATAGGCAATCTTGTAGAAGAGTACAATCGCATGATCGATGAGCTGGTTAAAAGTGCTGAATTACTTGCCAAATCGGAGCGGGAAAGTGCATGGCGGGAAATGGCAAAGCAGGTAGCTCATGAGATAAAAAATCCTCTGACACCAATGAAATTAAGTGTTCAATACCTGCAGAAAGCATGGGAAGAAGGTGTGCCAGACTGGGATGAACGGTTAAAACGATTTTCACAGACAGTCATACAGCAAATCGATAATTTATCGGACATTGCATCTGAGTTTTCGGACTTTGCTAAAATGCCACAGACAAAGTTGGAAAAGGTCGAATTAACATCTGTTATTCAGGATGCCATTGATTTATACAAGGATATCCAACCGGTACATTTAATTTGTGATCCATACGTCATGGATCCATGTGTTGTTTTTGCTGACAGGAAGCAGCTACTCCGCGTTTTTAATAATTTGATCAAAAATTCGGTACAGGCAATAAAAGAGTCCAAAAGTGGAAGAATTGAAATCAGGTTGACTAGTACGGTAAATGCTTATAATCTTGAAGTAAAGGATAATGGGATTGGCATTCCTGATGATCAAAAAGATAAGATTTTTATGCCCAGTTTTACTACTAAATCAGGTGGTATGGGTCTTGGTCTGGCTATTGTGAAAAGTATTATTGAAAGCATCCAAGGACAAATATGGTTTAAATCTCAAGAGGGAGTCGGCACCTCTTTTTATATCCATTTACCAAAGTATTCAAATGACTGATGGCTAATGTTCGTCAGTGAAAGGATGGTTTCGGTTAGTCATATTTAATTCCATTATATGTATTTCGATCAGATATCCACAGGGCTTTGGCTCGCAATAAAATCCGTAATTTTGTGTTAGTTTGTCTATAATTGACCATTCTTGAAACCAATAAAGCAGTTAGCAGGTCAGACTATGATTTATGGGGCAGGAACCATTGTCCCCAGGTTACTTAACTACCTTTTACTGACCCCGTTTTATACCCGCGTATTTTTACAAGGTCAATATGGAGTAATAACCGAATTGTATGCTTATGTAGCATTTTTAGTGGTTTTACTGACATATGGGATGGAAACGGCTTACTTTCGTTATGCCTCGAGTGAAAACAATTCTAAAAAAGCATATAGCACAGCTCTTGTTTCATTACTGACTACAACCTCACTTTTTATTGTTGTGGTTTTGTTTTTTGCCCAGCCAATTGCCAACCTGATACGTTACGCGTCCAACAAGGAGTACATCATATATTTCACTTTTATCGTCGGTATTGATGCGTTCACTGCCATACCTTTCGCTAAACTCCGTCAAGAGAACAAGCCATTTCGTTTTGCTATCATTAAGATTATTAATGTTTTAGTTAATATTATTTTGAATTTTTTCTTTTTAATTATTTGTCCTATTCTGCTTAAACATAATCCGGAGTCTGTCGTCAGATTTATATATTCTGATGATATCGGCGTTGGCTATGCATTTATTTCCAACCTGATAGCCAGTCTGATAACATTGATATTATTATTTCCAGAGTTGTTCAGGATCAAGGTATATTTTGATTTTGATTTACTCAAGAAGATGCTGGTTTATTCTTTTCCATTATTGATTGTCGGATTAGCTGGTATGGTGAATGATGTGTCTGATAAAATTTTATTAAAATATCTTGTCAACATACCTCCGGAGACAAGCGATCCTGTCAAATATGCCTTGACTCAGGTGGGTATTTATGGAGCCAATTATAAACTTGCTGTGCTAATGACCCTATTCACTCAGATGTTCCGGTATGCAGCAGAACCATTTTTTTTCGCTCAGGCTAAAAAAGATCATCCGCAACAGGTGTATTCAGATGTAATGAGGTATTTTGTGATATCGGGTCTGATCATATTCATGGTAGTCATGATGTATATTGATATTGTTAAATATTTTATAGGCCCTGATTTCTGGTCGGGTTTGAAGATTGTCCCGATCGTACTGTTAGCAAATCTATTTCTTGGAGTTTTTTATAACCTGTCGGTTTGGTATAAGCTTACTAACCGAACACTTTATGGTGCCATAATTGCGTTGGTGGGAGCCTTTATTACGATAATTTTGAATGTTCTGTTCATTCCGTTGTTTGGATATGAAGGCTCAGCCTGGGCCACATTAATTTGTTATTTATTTATGATGGTGACCTGTTATTTTTTTGGGATGAGATATTATCCAATTAATTATGATTTGAGGAGTTTTTTCGGTTATATGACACTAGCCCTGTCACTTTATGGCTTGAGTGTAATTTTAAAAATTGAAAGCACCATCATCCGCCTGATAGTGAATTCATTTTTGATGCTGGTATTCCTCGTAACGGTATTTATAATTGAAAAGCGCAATTTCATGCGGATTTATCGATAATCAGGGGATGAATATTTATCGTATTTTTGCGGATTAAAACTAAGAATGGATGACAATTAAGATTGTAAATCATTCAAAGCATCCTTTACCGGCTTATGAGACTATGATGTCAGCCGGTATGGACATCAGAGCTAATCTGGATCATCCGATTATATTAAAATCCATTGAACGAGTGCTTGTTCCAACGGGTTTATTTATAGAGTTGCCAACTGGCTTTGAGGCACAAATTCGTCCCCGCAGTGGATTAGCCATCAAGAAAGGTATTACCATACTAAATACACCTGGAACAATAGATGCCGACTATAGGGGTGAAATTAAGATCATTCTTATTAATTTATCAGAAGAGGAATTTATTATAAATGATGGCGAGCGTATTGCCCAGTTGATAATTTCATCATATGAGCGTGCCGAGTGGATTGAAGTAGATGAGCTGCACCATACCTCGCGTGGAGCAGGGGGATTTGGCCATACGGGTACCGGCTAGAAATTATTTGAATAGGATTATTATGAGAATCAGACTAATTATATTATTTCTTTTGGTTTTATCGACCCTGACAGGCTTGTCGCAGGGGAAGGCATCAAAATCCGAGGCTAAAAAAATGGCTCAGGATAGTTTACAAAACAGGAAAGAACTTGAAAATACTGCATTGTTCATTGAAGCTAAAAAACAGGAAATATTGGGTAATTATGATGTCGCCGTGCAAATATTCAATCAACTCCTGATAGAGGAACCAGAAAATGATGCAGTTTATTTTGAACTTGCAAATATTTTCACTTTACAGAACAGAATACCAGATGCCTTGGTTTACGCCGAGAAGGCCAACACTCTAAATTCCTATAACAAATGGTACCAGATTCAGCTGGCAGACCTTTACCAGAAAAGTGGTGAATATGATGAGTGTGCAAAGATATATGAGGCCCTGGTGAAAAGTGAATCCAACGATTTGGAATACCGGTTTCAGTTGGCTGTGTGCTATATACTCATTGGCAAATATGCAGATGCCATTGATGAATATGATTTCATAGAAGAAAAGATTGGTGTAGTAGAGGATATCTCCATTCAGAAGCAAAAAATTTACCTTCAGATAAATGACTTTGATAAAGCTGTTATTGAGGCTCAGAAACTTATAACTTCTGATCCTGAAGAGAGCCGTTATTATGCCATTCTTGCCGAATTGTATATGTCGAACAAAATGCCTGAAAAGGCATTTGAAATTTATAAGACCATTTCTGAAAAATTTCCGGATGATCCCTATATTCATATTTCTCTGTCTGATTATTACAGAAAAAAGGGTGACCAAGACAAGGCTTTCAACGAACTCGAACTTGGTTTTGCCAATCCTTTTTTGGACATTGACACTAAAATCCAGATTCTTTTATCCTATTATTCCAGAAGTGAAAATGATGATCATCTCAAGAGTCAGGCGATGACCCTTGCCACAATCATGATTGAAGCACATCCCTGTGATCCCAAAGCTTATTCCATGTATGCTGATTTTCTGGTCCAGGATAATAAGTACCGGGAGGCAAGAGAAGCTTTCTATCATGTTATAGCCCTGGATAGCAGCAAATATCTTGTGTGGGAAGGATTGTTAAGAGTTGAAGCTGAATTAACTGATTATAAGGCCATGGAAAAAGAGAGCAGGTGTGTCATAGAATTTTTTCCATATCAGCCATTGGGATATTTTTTTAATGGGGTCGCCAATTATCAGCTTAAGAATTATGAGGAGGCTGTTCGTGTACTGGAAAAAGGGACCTCATATATTATTGACAATACTCCACTTATGGGCCAGTTTTATGCGCAACTCGGTGATTCCTATTACCAGATTAAAGATTATAAGTCGTCGGATGCAGCTTATGAAAAATCTCTTAGTCTTGATCCCAATAATTCCTATGTTTTAAATAATTATGCCTATTATTTATCATTACGAGGTGAAAGTCTTCATAAAGCTGAACAGATGGCTGAAAAGGCTACCCGGCTTGATCCTGGTAATTCCTCCAATGAAGATACCTATGGATGGGTATTATATAAATCGGGCCGTCTTAATGAAGCAGAGGAATGGATATTCAAGGCCATAAAAAGCAGCAAGGAACCCAATCCTATTATCCTGGAACACTATGGGGATATTCTCTATCAATTAGGTAAGAAGGAAGAAGCCATGCAATATTGGGAAAAGGCAAAACAAGCCGGTAAAGGTTCCGACATACTCGAAAAAAAGCTTAGGGATGGCATGTTATACGAATAAGTACTTTTCCTTGGGAAAATGATGATTACAGGAGATAAAGGAAAGAATATCAATTTATTAATTTGGTATGGCATCCCCCAGATATTTTTTTTATTTTTACTTTTATCCTGTTCTTCTTCAAAGACGATCATCAGGGCTCCCATAAAAGAAGAAGGTGCCGATTATCTTTTTAACCAGCTTAAAAATAATGAGATCAGGTATAGTTGGTTTTCTGCCAAGTTCGCAGCTGAATATATCATTGATAAGAAAAAAACAAATTTTAATGGTCAGATTAGGATAAGAAAGGATAGCCTTATCTGGATAACGGTATCTCCGGCTTTGGGTATAGAAATGATACGATTGCTTTTTACCAATGATTCTGTCAAATATTTAAACCGTATTGAATCACAGTTTTTTACGGGTGATTTTCATTATGTAAATCAGGTGATCAATAATGCTCTTGACTTTGACATGCTTCAGGCCTTCTTTACCGGGAATGATTTTTCGTTTTATGAAGATGGGAAATTTAAAGCTTCTATTGATGACAGGGAATACAGGTTATCGACCGCGCAAAGGCAAAAGCTAAAAAAGATGATTAAAGAACAAGAAGGCGACCTCGTTATCCCATTTCAGGATATTTGGTTAGATCCTCAAAATTTTAAGATTACCCGAGTTTTAATAAGGGAAGTTTTAGAGGGCAGCCGCAAGTTTGAAGCTTTGTATTCAGATTTTGTAGAAGTGAACAACCAACAGTTTCCAACCCAGCTTGATTTTTACATCAGAACCGAAGAAAAATCGTTGGTCCTAACCATTAAATATTCAAGGATTACAATTGATGAACCGACGAATTTCCCATTCACTATTCCGGCAAAATATATCAGGATACTGTAAAAGCAGTTAATTGTGAGAAAGCTAAAAAGCATTATACTGTCATTCCGAAAATCAGCTACCGTAATATTTCTTATTATTTTGGGACACCTTATTGTTACTGCCCAACAGCCCGATAAAATTACCCTTCAAAATCAAAAGCAACAGATTGAGAGAGATATTGAATATACGAACGACCTGCTTGAAGAGACCAGAAAGGGTAAAAAGAATTCTTTGAATGAGCTTGCTATTCTTGAACGTAAGATAAAAATGCGAGAGGATTTAATTCAAACAATCACTGATGAAATCCTATTTATAGATGAGCAGATTTCTATTGATAATTTTGAGATTCAACGGTTAACCAGTGAGCTTGATGCATTGAAGGATGAGTATGCTAAAATGATTTATTTTGCATTTAAAAACAGGAAAATTTATGATAAGCTGATGTTTATGTTTTCCTCCAAAGACTTTAACCAGGCATATCAGCGGTTGAAGTATCTTCAACAATACAGTATATACAGGCGCACACAGGGAGAGCTAATTGCTAGGGCCCAGGCTGAAATCGCTTTTAGAATTGCACAATTGGAAGTCCAAAAAAAAGAAAAAGAGGATCTGTTGGTTGAAAAGGAGGTAGAGAAGCAAAACATAGTTTTAGCCCGACAGGAGAAAAACGACATGGTGCAGAGCCTGAATCTGAAGGAATCCGAGTTGAAGAAATCACTAAAGGAAAAAGAACGTGCAGCGACACAACTTCAAAAAGCCATTGAGGCCATTATTGCTGAGGAGATCAGAAGGGCTGCAGAGGTCGCAAGGGAAAAAGGAATAACCGCACCTGCAGAGGCCCTGGCATTAACACCAGAAGAGCGATTAATATCAGATAATTTTATAGCCAACCAAGGCAAATTACCTTGGCCTGTTGAGAGAGGTATTGTTATCAATACTTTTGGAGAACATCCTCATCCGGTTCTTAACGGTGTGAAGGTAAGAAATAATGGTATTGACATTATTACCAATGCTGGTTCTTATGCCAGAGCAATATTTGAAGGGGAAGTCACACGGGTCATCTCCGTTCCAAATTACTTTACTGTGGTCATTATCAGACATGGTGAGTATCTTTCAGTCTATTCGAACCTTGATGGAGTGACGGTTCTTAAAGGAGATGTAGTAAAAACCAAACAAAGCATAGGACTGATCCATACAGATAATGAAAAGGCCAAAACTGAACTTCATTTTGAATTATGGAAAGGAAAAATCTTACAGAATCCACTGGATTGGATCGCCGAACCTAAATGATACTGTGTGGATATTATTTTATATTTTTGTGTTCTGATTAAAATCATCTAACAATAATTAAATGGATCCATTAGTTATTCTTGGGATTATTGGCCCATGGGAAATCGTTCTGATAGTGCTGGTTGTTTTATTGCTTTTTGGTGGCAGAAAAATTCCTGAATTAATGAAAGGTTTAGGGAAAGGTGTAAGATCTTTTAAGGAAGGAATGAGTGGAGAGGATGAAGAAAAAACGAAAGGTAAAGAAGACATTAAAAAGGAATAAAACAAACGCAATTTTTGGGGCATATTAAGGGATCGTATCTGTTTTTTTCAGGATTTCCTGAAGCCATCATTGAACAATCCGTACATGAATCTTCGTATAAAATTCGTTGTTATAACTTTAGTTATCCTATTTTTAGAGGGGATTATCCACCCCTGTTTATCCGATGCATCTATAGAGATTTATCTGCCAAGAAAATCGGGTGATTCGGTTCAAATAAATAATATTTCGGGCACCCAAGCGGATACTCTTCCTTTAGCCAAATGCAATATTGTTTCTGATTCACCTATTGTTGGTATGCTCGACAGTCTGATACAGATCAAATATTTCAGGGGGTATTACTTTAATAGCGATACATCTTTTCTGAATGTTTACCAATTCCCATTTGATACCATGCCTACTTATTCTGACTCGGTATATGATGCCCGTATCGCATGGTTAGACAAAATCACGCCCATTGACCTTACTTTTAACCAGGATGTCCGGCAATTTATCAATCTGTATGCTGTTCAGAAGCGTCAACTGACCTCAAGAGTGCTGGGTTTGGCTGAGATATATTTCCCCTTATTTGAAGAGCAGCTGGACCGGTTTAATTTGCCTCTTGAGCTTAAATATCTGGCTGTTGTTGAGTCCGCTCTGAATCCCACAGCAGGATCACGGGTTGGGGCTAAGGGATTATGGCAGTTTATGTACAATACGGGGAAACTTTATAATTTAAAAGTTACTTCTTATGTTGATGAAAGGTTTGATCCATACAAGTCGACCATCGCAGCATGTGAGCATTTATGCGATCTATATGAGATTTATGGTGACTGGTTTCTGGTCATGGCCGCATATAATGCTGGTGCCGGGAATGTAAATAAAGCTATCCGTCGGGCTGGTAATGTCATGAATTACTGGGCTATCCAACCCTTTTTACCCAGAGAAACCAGAGGCTACGTGCCAGCCTTTATTGCGGTTTACTACATTATGAATTTTGCTCCTGAACATAACCTTTATCCTGCCCACCCTGGAATTCTTTATAATGGAATAGATACAGTAACCGTGCATGAAGTTCTTTCATTTGAGCAAATTTCAGAGATGCTGAATGTGCCTTTGGAGGATCTGTACTTTTTAAATCCTGCCTTTAAGACAGGTGTGTTTCCTTCAATAAACAATGAAACATATACCCTGCGTTTACCGAAAGAATATATCGGGGACTTTATAAATAATGAGCAAGCATTATATTTATATAAGACACAGAAAGGTATCGATCGTGATAAATTACTGGCTCAGATCAAACAGATCAAGGAACAAAAGTATCATACAGTGAAAAGTGGCGAAAACCTGGGTATTATTGCCCAAAAATACCATTGCCAGGTTAGCGATCTCAAGCGGTGGAACAATCTAAAGGGGAATATGATATATCAGGGCCAACGGCTGATCGTTTACCATCCGGTGTCTGTTGCCGGTATCCGCCCTGCAACTCATGTTAAATCAGAAGGGTCACCAGTTTTGAACAGTTCTGACAGTGAGCAAAGCGAAGGACAAAATAATACCCATATTGTTCAGTCAGGTGAGACTTTAGGGACAATTTCTGCTCGTTATGGATGTTCCGTTGATGATCTCATAAAGTGGAACAATTTAAAAAACAATATCATATATCCAACCCAAGTCTTGAAACTTACTGATTCGTTAAATGTATCCTCATCAGTTGCGGTTGCCGAATCAAGCAGGGAGGAGCAATCAGAAAATGCGGTAAATCCTACAACAGAATACATTTACCACATCATTCAACCAGGTGAAACGCTCTGGGATATTTCTCATCTTTATGAAGGAACATCGGTGGAACAGATTATAAAACTTAATAATATTACGAATACCAGACGCTTAAAGCCTGGTCAGAAGATAAAAATTGCCAGGATTAGTTAACCTTTTATTATTTTATTGAATAATTCAATCCTTTTTCCACCATCAATATTATTAGCCATGAGAGCATTCGTTGTCTATATTGGAAGCATTTTACTGTTTATGCTTCTTACAGCATCCTGCAAGATGAAAGAAAACATTAAACCGGATTCTTCAGGAGCAGCTTTGGAGTTACTGGTTATCACTGATAATAATGAACAGTGGGATGGTCCCATAGGTGATACAATTAGGACCTATTTTGGTCAATTAATTACAACACTTCCTCAGCCCGAACCTGTTTTTAACTTAAAAAACGTAGAATTTTCGGTATTTAGTGACATGTTAAAGGTGCTCCACAATATTTTTATTGTGACAATAGATAAAAATCTCACCCAATCCGTCATAGAAATAAATAAAGATCTTTGGTCAAGTCCTCAGTGTGTGATCAGGATTTCGGCTCCCTCTAAAGAAGCCTTCTTTACTGAATTTTCGAAAGACAAGGATAAATACCTGCAGATATTTAAAGATATTGAGATTCAACGGACAATTAAAGCTAATTCAATAAACTTACAACCATCGATTGATGCACTTTTAAAAGAGGACTTTAATGTCTCAATGAGCATTCCTTTCGGTTATTATGTTGCTATTGAGGATAAAAATTTTATATGGTTACGAAATGAAACAAAGACTCTTGGTGAGGGTATTTGTATATACTACGAAAATTATTCTGACACAAACCAATTTAATCCTGATTATATCATCCAAATGAGAGATTCTGTTATGCGCAGCCATATTCCTGGTCCACGTGAAGGTTCCTACATGTCTACTTCTATCGATCCGGTCTTCCCTGAATTTAAAAGGGTGATTCTGAATGGTCATTTTGCAATAGAAACCAGAGGCTTATGGGAAACAAAAGGGGAGTATATGGGCGGGCCTTTTATCAGTTATACAACAGTTAACAGAAAACGTACACGTATTATTACTTTAGAAGGATATGTTTATTCTCCTGGTGGTGATAAGGCCCCATTAATATTGAAGGTGGAATCTATTATACATACCGTTCAATTTACGGATTGATGGTTGCTGCAAGCGAAATATCCCTCCTCTACATTATTGGCCTTCTAATACGTTCAGCAATTCCTGATAAGTTATAGGTTTAGCAATAATAATTTTATTCTTGTCGAGAAGGAACATGGTCGGAGTAGCATATATATTGTAATCCACGGCTGTTTTGCCATTCCAACCTTTCAACTCAGAACCGGTGATCCATGGATACTGTCCCTTTTCAAGAGCAGTTTTATATTCTTTCTCGTCTTTATCGACGGAGATAGCAACAATTTCGAGATTGTACGTTTTTTTATCATAAAGCTCTTTTAATTTCGGCAGTAGTGTTGTACAATGTGGGCACCAGCTGGCCCAGAAAAGAACCAAAATATATTGGGAATTGATTTTCAACAAATCGATAGGTTTATTATTATCGTCATTCAGTGAGATTAACGGAGCTGATTTTCCTATTGCCAGCTTTTGATAGTTTTCCAGACGACGCAATAACTCGCCATCGATGCTCTCATTTTCGCATTTTTCTGTTGATACATAATTGGTGGCAATATGATTAATCACTTTTTCGAAATGATATTTTTCAAAGCCCTTTAAGAGATATTCCAGCATAAAGCTATAAATTTTATCATTTTTAATGGATGCAGCCAGAATATTGTTTACAGCCTGAATAAATGCGTCTTCAAGTTGCTCCTGGCTGAATTGGCTGTTTCCGAAAAGCGACAGATATTCAATACAGAGGTTTGGAAAAACATTACTGCGCAACAACATAGTATCTGTCATATCAATGTTCTCCCAGAAATGGGTTTTTATATATTCAAGCCTATCATTTTCTGACATGATACAATCCAAATATGGCCGATTTTGAGTTTTAATCACTCTGGCAGCATAAGAGGAGGGATAATTTTGGTTGATGCTATCGATATAAGAGGTTCTTTTACCTTGATTTTTCTGATATTGCAGGCAAAGTTGCTGATAAAAAGTATCATCTATAGGATAATAATATACTACTGTGCCCAGCAAATCAATTTTTAACTGATTTTTTTTCATGAATGAAAGGAAGTTATAATAAAGGCGGTTTTCTATAGAAGAGATGACGACCAGACTATCCAGTAAATAGTCATAAGTGGTTGAAAAACGGACATTCTCATGATTGAAAATAAAATCAATATTATGATCCTTTGCAAGGATGATACGGTAATAACCCGATGGTGCAGAAGAAGGCAAATTAAAAGTTATAGTCACTCCTTTTTCTATAAAAATAGAATCAACAGGCTTAATAAATTCACCATAAAAAGACGCCAGCGTAACTTTATCACCTGGAAAAGCCTTTACGTCAACTGTGATAGTAAAAGGCTGTTGACTTAAAGCCAGAAAGGGTATAATAAGCAAAGAAATGCTTAAAAATGGCAGCTTCATGTTATTTTGGGGTATAAATTTTCACAATTTTAAAAAAAAAACAGATAGCTATTTGGTATTATCAAAAAAGTATTCTATTTTTGACCAAATGATTAAACTTGTTAATTAAATTATAAAGTTAAACTTATTAATTAAACTATATGTTTAATTAAAATGGCTGTAATAGAAAGACGGAATACGGAAAAATTGATCCTTGAGGCTGCCAGGAAGGTATTCATCAGAAAAGGATATGCTGGTTCAACCTTGCAGGAGATAGCCATTGAAGCTGGCATTAATAAGGCATTATTGCATTATTATTTCCGGAGCAAAGACCGTTTATTTGATGCTATTTTTCGCGAGGCATTCATCAGATTTATACCACGGGCTGGTGAGATTATTTTCTCAGATGAAGACTTTCCTAAAAAAATTGAAGCTTTTGTTCATTTTTACCTTAACATGCTGAATGAAAATCCACATATACCCCAGTTTATTATTCACGAACTGAACGTAAATCCGGAACATGTGATTATTTTATTGAAGGAGTTGGGATTGGCGTACGACGGGATGATTGATCTTATTGAGGATGAGATTATTAAGGGAAATATTAGGCCAATTAGCCCACATCATTTTCTTGTCAATCTTTTCAGCATGTGCGTTTTTCCATTTGTTGCCCGGCAAATCTTACAGAAAACGATTTTAACGGATTATGGTGATGACTTCGATAGGTTTCTTGAGGAAAGAAAGAGGGAGATACCTGCATTTATTATTAATTCAATTATGGTTCGATGAAAAAAGTATTATTCATCGCAGTTATCCTGATTTTTTATCATGCGCATAGTCAGGAGTTAGATACAATAACCCTGAAATTATGCCGTGAACAGGCTGAAAAAAATTATCCTGTCGTCAAGCAGAATGATTTGATGGATGATGCTCTTGCATATAAGCAGAAGAATCTGGCGGCCACATACTATCCCCACCTGAACATTAACGGCCAGATATCATATCAGTCGGAAGTAACAATGGTTGAAATGAATATTCCACCTAATCCTTTTTTCTCCAGTGCTGACATCGCTCCTGCACCCGTCAGCAAGGATTGGTATAAACTCACACTCGATATCAGTCAGGTCATCTATGATGGTGGTACAACGTCCAGGCAGAAAGACGTTGAAATCACGAATCATAATATGGATAAGCAGGGTATAGCAGTTGAGTTGTATAATCTGAGGGAAAGAGTAGATGATATCTATTTTGGCATTCTTGTTTTGCAGGAGAACTACAAGATTATCCAGGTTATAAAAAAAGACATTAATTCAAAACTTGAGCGTGTAGAGTCTGGAGTCAGAAATGGGATGTTGCTATCATCAGAAGCAGATATTCTTAAAGCGGAGATAATTAAAATAGACCAGCAAATAATTGAAATCAAGGCAGATATACAATCCAGTATAAAAATGCTCAGGGATCTCACAGGTCTGGAAATTCAAGATGATGCATTTTTGGTGCTTTCTGATATATCAATTGATCCTTATGAATATGAAATCAGCAGGCCGGAATATTCGTTACTTAGCCTGCAGCAAGATCGTCTCAAAGCGATGGAAGGAGTAATTTCAACAAAGGACAGACCCCGGTTTTTAGGATTTGGTCAGGCTGGTATCGGAAGACCGGGACTGAATATGTTATCAAACACCTTTGATCCGTTTTACATCTTCGGGGTGAGGCTCTCCTGGAATGTATGGGATTGGAATCAAACCAGGAATGAAAGGCAAATTCTTGGCATTCAACATGATATTATTGACACTCAAAAAGAGACGTTTGAGAAGAACCTCAGTGTGGCACTCGAAAGATGCAGAGGAAATATTCTTAAATATGAAGAATTAATAAAACAGGATGATACAATTATTAAACTGAGATCAAATATAAGCCAAGCGGGTTCTTCGCAGCTGGATAATGGTGTAATAACGGCTGCAGATTACCTGACTTATCTGAATGCTGAATCTCAAGCCAGGCTAAATAAGGAAGTTCATAAAATATTTCTTATCAAAGCCAGGATCAATTATTTATCTTCACAAGGTAAATTTTAGTTTCAACAAAAGATTAAAAAACGTTTTGATATGAAAGCAAAATGGTTTTTTTCAGTACTCTTTTTATTGTTAACTGCATGTTCTGTTGACAAAAACCGGTCGGACGCTTATGGTAATTTTGAGGCCAGGGAAGTTATCATTTCTTCTGAAGCACAGGGCAGGATTTTAAAGTTTATCATTGAGGAGGGCGAAGAGCTTCAGGCAGGGGTTAACATTGGACTGATTGATACTGTGGATCTTTCCTTAAGGCGGGATCAACTGTATGTCAGCCGGAATGCGGTCATTTCGAAGATAAGGATTACTGAGGCACAAATAGATATACAGAAACAGCAGAAGGAAAATATCCTTGTCGAAAAGAGACGCATAGAAAACTTGCTGAAGGACGGTGCAGCTACAACCAAGCAGCTTGATGACATTAACGGATCCTTAAGTTTGGTTGATAAGCAAACCAATCTGTTACATACTCAGATAACCGGTATAAGAGATGAAGCAGCAACCATTGAGGCACAGATTGCACAGGTCAACGAGAATATCCGAAAATGTTATCTGGTTAATCCTATGAGAGGTACAGTACTTACAAAATATGTTGAATGTAATGAAATTGCCACGATAGGCAAACCACTCTATAAAATTGCTAACCTCGATACGCTGGAGTTAAGGGTATACATCAGTGGAGCCCAGCTACCACATGTCAACCTCGGGAATTCAGTTGATGTATTAGTTGACAAAAATGAAAAGAGCAATCAGAAACTTAATGGAACTGTCAGCTGGATCTCGCAGCAGGCTGAATTCACTCCAAAGATCATTCAGACAAAAGAAGAACGTGTAAAATTAGTGTATGCTGTTAAAATTTTGGTACAAAATGATGGAACATTAAAAATTGGTATGCCTGGTGAGATTAATTTTTAATATCTTCGTTCAAACAAGTCATAAATTCAAAACGAAAAATTATGAGAAAAAAAGTACTGTTATTAATGATTATTGTTCCCGGAATAATGATGAATTACCAACAGGTTCAGGCACAGACCTATAAGACTGATGATGTTAAAGGACTTTGGTTAAATGAAGAGAAAGATGCCATAGTGGAGATTTTCAGAAATGGGGATAAGTATTTCGGAAAAATTGTGTGGTTGAAAGAGCCTAACGAAGAAAATGGTAAGCCCAAGGTAGATGATAAAAATCCGGAAGTAAGTTTCCAGAACAGGCCGGTTATGGGATTAGAATTACTGAAGAATTTTGTTTATTATGGTGCAGACAAGTGGGAGGATGGCACCATCTATGACCCAAACAACGGAAAAACTTACAAATGCATTATCACTATTAAGAATCCCGATCTGCTTTATATCCGGGGATATATTGGCCGTGCCTGGATGGGATTGGGAAGGACAACTGAATGGGCCCGGACAAAGCTGTAAATGATTATCATAATATATGAGCAAGGCTGCTGTCACTGCTGAGGTTTTAGGTAAATATTATGGCAGCGTTAAAGCCATTGAAGACATCACTTTTACGATTCCGAAGGGAGAGATTTTTGGTATAATTGGGCCGGATGGTGCTGGAAAAACAACGCTTATAAGGATACTGTCCACATTGCTTCTTCCAGATAAAGGATCTGCGACTATCGAGGGGTATGATGTTGTGAAAGAATATAAAAAGATACGCAGTATAATCGGTTATATGCCTGGAAGATTTTCACTCTATCATGATCTGACGGTAGAAGAGAATCTGCAATTTTATGCCACCATCTTTGGTACTTCAGTCGTTGAAAATTATGATCTTATCAGGGACATTTATGTCCATTTAGAGCCATTTAGGACCCGATTATCCGGGAAATTATCAGGTGGGATGAAACAAAAGCTCGCCTTGTCCTGTGCTTTGATTCACAGGCCTTTATTATTGATATTGGATGAACCGACCACGGGTGTGGATGCTGTGTCGAGGATTGAATTCTGGGAAATGTTAAAACGGCTGAAAGAAAAAGAAATAACAATTCTGGTTTCAACCCCTTATATGGATGAAGCTGCCCGCTGTGACCGGGTAGTCCTGATGCAGGCTGGCAGGATCCTTCAACTTGACAGCCCCGAAGGTATCATCCATAATTATGACAGGGCATTATTCGGAGTCAAAACTGACAATTCCTATCAACTTTTACATGATCTGAGAACGTATCCTGAAATTGAAATAGCCTTTCCTTTTGGCGATCAAGTTCATTTCGCCACTCACAATAAAACACTTGATCCGCGGAAAGTGGAAGATTTTTTAATTTCCAGAGGGCATCATCAGGTATCGATTCAATCTATTGAGCCAGATATAGAAGATTGTTTTATGGCTCTTATGCAAAAATAAACCGGTGATTTATGGCAAATATGGTTAATATCATCGAAGTCAGGAATTTGGTAAAAAAATTTGGAGATTTCACAGCCAATGACAAGTTGACTTTTGAAGTGCTGAAGGGAGAGATATTCGGATTTCTGGGTGCGAATGGTGCCGGGAAAACTACAGCTATTAGAATTTTATGCGGGCTTTCGTCACCCACTTCCGGCTACGTTAAGGTGGCAGGTTACAGTGTATCTGAGAATCCCAATGCTGTGAAAAGGAATGTAGGGTATATGAGCCAGAAGTTTTCTCTTTATGAAGATCTTACTGTTGGAGAAAATTTTCGGTTCTATGGGGGTATTTATAGTATGCCAAAAAAACAGATCAGGGAGAAAACGGAATTATTACTAGAGAGATTAGACCTATTATCATACAAAGACAGGCTCATCAGGACTCTTCCACTCGGCTGGAAACAGAAGCTGGCATTTTCTGTTGCCATAATGCATGAACCGCAGGTTGTTTTTTTGGATGAACCTACTGCTGGTGTGGATCCATTGTCCAGAAGACAGTTCTGGGAAATGATTTATGAAACGGCAAAATCGGGGATAACGGTTTTTGTAACAACACATTATATGGATGAAGCCGAATATTGTGAACGTGTATCTATAATGGCCGAAGGTCGAATTAAAGCCATCGATACACCTAAGAATCTAAAAAGACTTTATGGAGTCAGGTCAATGGAGGAAGTCTTCTTAAGATTAGCCAGGAATTAAATGAACTATCGATGAAACGGTTCAGGGGATTTGTAATAAAAGAGTTTTTCCATATTTTAAGGGACGTCAGAACTTTAATTGTTCTATTTGGAATTCCGATTGCTCAGATTCTGATTTTTGGATACGTTATTACGAACGAAATCAAAGATGTAAAGATTGCTATCCTGGATCTATCAAAGGATGAAATAACCAGTCGTATCACCAGCAAGATTCTTTCTTCGGGTTATTTTTTATTACAGAACAACCTTAGCAGCGTCGATGAGGTAGAAAAAGCTTTTAAACAAGGCAAAGTTAAAGAGGTGGTCATCTTTGAGCCTGAATTTTCAATAAAGCTTCAGAAAGAGAAATCAGCATCCATGCAGCTGATAGCTGATGCCTCAGACGCTAACACGGCTAACCTGATAGTTAATTACACATCAGCCATCATTCGTGATTTTATACGGGAAATTAACCAGGACCGCGAATTACCGATGCAAATAATCCCCAAGGTTCGCATGTTATATAATGATGAATTAAAGGGGGTTTATATGTTTATACCCGGGATAATGGCATTGATTCTTATGCTGGTTTCAGCCCTGATGACTTCTATTTCTATTACCAGGGAAAAGGAGTATGGGAGCATGGAAGTGTTGCTGGTCTCACCGATAAAGCCCATTCAGGTAGTTCTGGGTAAGGTAACCCCGTATTTTATCTTATCGTTTATCAATGTTATTGTGATCATTATGCTTGGATACTTCGTGTTTAAAGTACCGGTACAGGGGAGTGTGGCACTATTGTTTGGTGTGAGCATGCTTTACATAATGATGGCATTGTCGACTGGGATAATGATCTCAACATTAACCAGCACACAGCAGTCAGCCATGTTTATTTCCATGCTATCCCTAATGCTACCGACCATTCTATTATCTGGTTTTATTTTTCCGATAGAAAATATGCCAAAGATTTTACAATGGCTAAGCTATATCATGCCGGCCAGATGGTATGTTACAGCCATAAAACACATCATGCTGAAGGGTACGGGATTTTTATTTATATGGAGGGAAATTTTAATTCTGACGGGAATGACAGTGATTTTTATTGCTATTTCTGTCAGAAAGTTTAAGGTAAGATTGGAATGAGAAGTTGCAGGTTTCATGTTGCAAGTGACGCTGGTTTATTACATTAATATATCCCATAATACACAATTGTTTTCGGTACAGTTATGAGGACCATATTATTTATCATTCAAAAAGAATTTATACAGATCTTCCGTAACCGGATGATGTTGCCGGTCATTTTTGTCGTTCCCATCATTCAACTTGTGATTCTGGTTAATGCTGCCACTATGGAAATGAAGCACATAGAGATGTATGTCATTGATAATGATCTTTCATCCATTTCAAGAGAGCTGGTAAGCAAATTTGAGGGATCACCATTTTATTTTATCAAGAGCGGATCTTTCGCTCTTAATGAAGCCGAAAATGAACTGAAAAGAGATGAAGTTGATGTGATTCTTCAGATCCCTCATGGTTTTGAACAAAAGTTGTACAGAGATAATCATGCAGATGTCCAGCTATTAATTAGCGCCATTAATGGGGCTGCTGCCGGAATCATTTTTGCCTATTCGAACTCGATTATTTCTGACTTTAACAGTAGCCTGTTAACCGGATCAATTTCCTCATCTGCATCAGATATGCCTGTAACCATTTCTCTTACCAGGTCATTCTGGTATAATCCCGATCTGAATTATAAAGTATACATGTTACCCGGAATACTGGTCATACTTGTGACAATCATCGGTATGTTTTTATCTTCACTCAATTTGGTAAGGGAAAAAGAGATGGGAACTATTGAACAGATTAATGTGACGCCTATCAGGAAATACCAGTTTATTATAGGCAAATTGCTTCCATTCTGGATTATCGCTCTTTTTGAGCTTGCTTTTGGCTTAGCAGTGGGTAAAATACTTTTCAACATCCCAATACTAGGAAATCTCTTACTTCTTTTCGGTTTTGCGTCACTGTATTTGCTTGCCATAATGGGTATAGGTTTATTCATTTCGACTGTTTCATCCACGCAACAGCAGGTTATGTTTCTATCATTCTTTTTTATGATCACATTCATTTTGATGAGTGGGATTTTTACTCCTTCTGAAAGTATGCCGCAATGGGCTCAACAGGTTAATATCATTAATCCATTTGCATATTTTATGCGGGTTATCAGGATGGTCATGTTGAAAGGCTCGGGATTCCAGGATATCAGTAAAGAGTTTTTTTCATTAGGCGTTTATGCGGTTGTCATGCTAAGTTTGGCTGTGTGGAGATATAAAAAAGTGGCTTAGTTTGAGCTAAGCCACTTGTAAAGTGCGATTATCTGGAAGAGGGTCACTTTTCGAGGTATCTTGTGGCTGTTTCCTTATGGCCGAAGCTAAATCGCAGGAATCCGAAAGCAATGGAAAGTGTCGGGTCAGTTTTCTGGAACAGTGTCAACATGTCACGAGTAGCAACGCCGATCTGCCATGTTTTTTCATCATCTTTTATTGGGAACAGGGAGATGCCAAATGGGATATTTGTTCCTAATTTACCGCCGGAAACAATACCAATATTAAGTTGTACCCAGTCAACAGGGGTGAATTTGCCACCAATTCCGAATATAGGGCTTTCAAATCTTCCGGGAACGGGCTTTCCAAGGGGCACATACAGATCAAATCCCGCTTCAATCTTTTCACTAAACTTGTAACTAGCTCCACTTTTCAGGTTCATCGGTATCTTGACTTTTTTCTTGTCGAGGGCCTGCCACTGACTAGACTTCGATGCGTCATCAGTAACAATAAGTTGTCCCTGGGCAAAAATATTGTAGTTATCAATACCATCGGTTTCAATTAAGTAAACACTGTCTGCTAAAGCATTATAACCTTCGAAAACATTTCCTGTCCACTTAATACTGCCGATATCATTCAGGGCTAAACCAACTTTAAGATCTTTATACTTGAAAGTTGTACCAATGTCAAATCCAAAGCCGGTGCCTACTTTTTTTAAGCCTTTACCTGTAACGGGATTAATCGCGTTTTTCCCATAATCCACTTTGAATATGGGGCTCAGCGAAGAATAGGCTACCAGTTTTCCTTCGTCATCCTGGAGGTATTGTGCACTGCCATAACCGACAAGATATTTCAGGCCGATACCACCATACCATAAAAAATCCTTTTCATCTATGATTTTTCTTCCATACCCCAGGTTGTATTCTCTATACCATATAAAATCCAGGTCAGTTCCCTTATAAACGACTGATGCAGGTTGAGGTTTGGAAGAATAACCGGTATCACCGATGTGAACATCAAAATAGGGAGCATTGTAGCCCTGGAATAGAAATAGCGCTGCCTGATCATTGAGAACAGAGTTCCACAGGCCTCTGTCTCTGATACTGAAAGCAAATCCGCCAATTTTTTCCTGCTGATAAGAAATCCCGAACCAGGTTACAGCGCCGGAGGCCCATATTCGGGCATTTGTGAAATCATCAGCTGCTTTTTGTTTTTCATTGTATGATAATTCGATGCTTTCTTTAAACAGGTCATGCATGACCTGTTTTTTGGTCAATGGTTCAGAATAAATAGAAATAGCCGCTTCGAGCAAACCCAGGTTCCAGCTATGTTCATTCCAGGTCCAGCCAAGATTCGCCGGATTTATACCCAGGCATTGGTAATCAGTAAGCGATGAAGTAGAATAACCGGCACCGGTTGCATTAAAGTTGCTGATCTCAGTCTGAGCATAAATTAAGCTCAGAGAAAGCATAAACAGTGTAAAAAGGTAAATTTTTTTCATAGGGAGACAAATTAAGGTTAAGGAATCAAATCAAAAATATGAAATAAACGCCATATTTAGACTTTACAAAGGATTTAATTTATTAATCCTATAAATATTTTTAAATTTTTCAATCATAGCATCTGACTCCATTGGTACTTTTTCAACAACTATGTTGCTGGTATCGAGACCAAAAGCTTTGACATCAGAAATGCCAATTTTTTTAATAATATTATAGAAATCCATAATGAACTGATCAAATGCGGGGAAATCAAAATCATAGTTTTGAATGCGGTCGATCAAAACAAATCTGAAATCACCAGGGATATTGTGTTTTTTAAGTGAATCATAATTGCTAGTCACATTAAACTCGTTGTTTTTTACCAATTCTTCAATGACCTCCCTGAAAAATAGGTTAAGACGAGGCTGTACCTTAAAACCGATAATAAAGTCGACTCTCATTAACACATCAGGGATAATTGTTTCAACTTTATAGGCCATCTTTTTAGGTTCATCAACGATATGCAAATGCAGGAACCAATATTTGTCGGCTCTTTTAGGTTGTTTATTAATGATTGAATACATGATTTTTGATTCGACATCGGTTTTGTGATCAGCTCTTGTCAGATATACCAGGTTTGTTGCATATTTTGGGATCGTTTCATCGTTCTTTAAATCTTTCAGTACATCAGCGTAGTCAGAGATCTTTATAAATAATAAAAACCGTTTTTTAATTTCTCTTCCCCTGTACCATGTGAACATAATAAAACAAAGTATTCCGGCGAGAAGCAACGTAAACCAGCCGCCATAAAGGAATTTGTGTAGATTGGCAATGAGAAAGGCGCCTTCGATGGTCAGATAGACTAAAAAGAAAACTACGATGAGAGGAATGGGCCTCCTGATGCGCAATAAAAAGAATGTCATCAGTGTGGTGGTCATCAGCATAGTGATGGTGATAGCCAGTCCATAGGCAGCTACCATATTGGTTGACTCTTTGAAAAAAAGAATAACAAAACAAACAGCAATGTAAAGGAACCAATTAACTGTAGAAATATACATTTGTCCTTTGATATTTGTCGGATAGTTGATTTTCATCCTGGGCCAGAAGTTCAAAGAGATTGCTTCGCTGATGATGGTATATGAACCGCTAATAAGAGCCTGGCTGGCTATGATAGCTGCCGCTGTGGATATAATGATTCCTGGTAGGAGAAACCATTGCGGCATGATCGAAAAGAACGGATTGATACCGTCAATGAGTGCTGATGGATGGTTTAGTATCCATGCACCCTGGCCAAGATAATTCAAGATCAGGGAAATCTTAACGTAAATCCATGAAACACGGATATTCAAAAACCCACAATGTCCAAGGTCGGAATAAAGTGCCTCAGCTCCGGTGGTGCAGAGGAAAACAGCGCCTAAAAGCAGGAATCCTCCGGGATAGGTGGACAATAATTTAATAGCGTAATATGGATTAAAGGCTTTATAAACTTGAGGGAAATCAAAAATATGGCTTGTACCTAAGATTCCAAGCATCAGAAACCATACGAACATTATTGGGCCAAAGGATTTTCCAATAGCAGAAGTGCCAAATTGCTGGATGACAAACAGTAGTGTGATAATCCCCAGGGTAATTAACAGGACCGGCAGATTGGGATTCACCATATCAAGTCCTTCAATAGCCGATACAACAGTAATAGAAGGAGTTATAACTCCGTCTGCTAATAAGGCTGCTCCACCTATAATAGCCGGAATAAATATCCATTTATGCTTTTTGCGAATGAGAGCATACAGGGCAAAAATTCCACCCTCCCCTTTATTATCGGCTCTGAGTGTAATGATGATATATTTAACCGTGGTTTGAAGTGTCAAAGTCCATATGATACAGGATAGAGCCCCTAAAATAAAATCTGTATCAATAGCTTGATTAGCCATTCCGACAATGGATCTCATCACGTATAAAGGGGAAGTACCAAGATCCCCATAAACAATGCCCAAAGTAATGATAACTCCTGATAAGGTTATCTTGGAGATGTGAGATGCGTCAAATTTTTTAGACATATAAGTCTTAAAAAACCTACAAATTTAAGTGGAAGTTCAATACGAATATAATCTATTCGTAAATTTGGGCCATCAATTACTTTGTGAATGAAATATTCCATAAATACCCTCATTTGCTTCATCCTTCCGGCCTTATGTATTTACAGTACTGGGCAGAATTCCATGCCCACCGGGGCTCGACCAGATTCAGTAATAATAGGTAACCAGCAGGCCGAAATTCTTTATAATAAGTCTATTGACATGTTTAACCAGGGACTGGCTGATTCAGCCATCAGAGCATTGAATGAAGCACTAATAATTAAACCGGACTTTGCCGAAGCCTATTATAATCGTGGAGTCATTGAATATAAGGCAAATTTGTACCAAAGCACACTGAATGATCTCAATCAGGCCATCGCACTGATGCCAACAGCCTGGGCTTATTATTTCAGGGGACTGACGAATTATTCACTCGGTAATAATGAAAAAGCTTCAGAGGACTTCTCGCAGGCCATTCAATTGAACACCAATTTGGCGGAAGCATACTATTATCGTGCTGGTATTACTTTTGAAAATGGTCAATATCAAGTAGCTATAGATGATTTTTCAAGAGCTATCCTGTTAAAAAATGATTTTGCTAATGCGTACAATTTTCGTGGAAAGGCTTATCTGGAGATTGGACAACTAAAAAAGGCGCAGGATGATTTTCTTAAAGCCACAATGCTCGATCCCAGATTGTATTTTGCTTTTGATAACCTTGGGCGTATAAAGATGGAGCAAAATGACTATGAGGAAGCTGAAACGGATTTCACAGCTGCAATTAAAATCAAACCTGATTATATCAGCGCTTATAACAGCCGGGGTTTGGCAAAATATTATCTGGGTAATTATGAAGCTGCGATAAAAGACTTTAATGAGGCCTTCAGCATTAATCCTACCTATTTCATTGCCATAAATAATCGGGGCAGTGCAAGGTTCAAACTCAAAGACTATTCTGGTGCTGAGAGGGATTATACTGAAGTAATAAACGCCGAAGCCGGAAGTGGTTATCTTTATCTGAACCGTGGAAATGCCCGTGAAATGTTAAGGGATAATAAAGGAGCCTGTGCTGATTGGGAAAGGGCAGTTACTCTTGGAGTGGGACAAGCCAAAGTATATATTGAAAATTGTAAATAGTATTTATGACCTGGCGGATTAATATATTGTTTTTGTCATTTATTATCTTTTCTTGTCTTACAGCTTTAAATGCTCAGGTCAATGTGGCATTTGATGAAGATAATTTTCCCGGGGAACAAAAAAAACTGCTGAAGGAAGCCATTAAAGAAATAAGAGAGGGCGATGATAACTTTTTTAATGATATACCACAGTATGCCTTTGCCATAGAGCACTATCTGAAAGCCAACGGCTTCAATCCCAATAATGCCCTGCTCAATTACAAGATAGGTGTGTGTTATATCAAAACGGTGCAGAAAACCAAGTCAATCTCTTTTTTCGAGAAAGCTCTTTCATTTGATCCACAGGTGAAACCGGATCTGCTCTATTTGCTGGGTCAAGCATACCATCTTAATCTTGAAACAGATAAAGCTATTCAGAAATTCGAAGAGTATCGTCAATCACTGACTCCTAACGAATTATCTCAGCTTAACGTGCAGATAGATAAAAAAATCAGCGAATGCGAGGTAGCAAAAGAGATGATCGGCAATCCTGTCAGGGTTTTTATTGATAATCTTGGTAGTCCTGTCAATTCAAAGTATCCGGATTATAGTCCATATATCAATGAAGATGAAACTGTTCTGATGTTCACATCAAGCAGGGACAATACCACTGGAGGGGGTATAGATCCGTTTGATCTGATGTATTTTGAGGATATATACATTTCTTTCAGGGACAAGAATACGGATACCTGGGAGGCACCTGTAAATCCCGGGAAGCCACTGAACACTGATTCTCATGATGCTATTGTTGGCATCTCTCCCGATGGTAAGCATGCACTAATATACAAAGGTGAGAATGGCGGTGATATTTTTGAATGCTTCATTAAAGATGGCGGATGGCAATATCCCCGACCGCTGCCCAAAGAGATCAACACAGAATATCATGAAACATCCGCATCGTATGCTCCTGACATGCAAACGATCTATTTTGTGAGTGATAAACCCGGAGGATATGGAGGCAAGGACATTTATGTCAGCCAGATGGTCAGAAAAGGGAATAGCGATAAGTATGAATACAGTAAAGCTGTAAATATTGGGGCGTCCATTAACACACCCTATGATGAGGAAGGCGTATTCATGAGTTCTGATGGCAAGTCGTTATATTTCAGCTCAAAGGGTCATAGGAATATGGGTGGTTATGATATTTTCAGGTCCGAAAATGTTAATGGTATATGGACAGAGCCTGTGAATCTTGGATATCCCGTCAATACGCCTGATGATGATGTCTTCTTTTCAATTTCCAGGAATGGCCGTCATGCCTATTATTCCTCCTTCGATCCTAATGGCATTGGACAACGTGATCTTTTCATGATCACATTTCTTGGACCCGAAAAACCCGTTATCACTAAAGACGATTGGGATGTCCAGACTTTCAAATTGGAACCGACGAATGAAATAATCCTCGCCGGCAAGAAAGAAATAAAAGCGATACAACTGGCCATCATTAAAGGAGTGATACGTGATGCCGTGACTTTAGAACCGGTTGGTGCGGTTCCTGTTGAAATTTTTGATAATGAACTGGGCGTGAAAGTCGCATCATTTGAATCATCAAGTGAGACAAGTGAATATTTAGTATCGTTGCCATCCGGCAGGAACTATGGTTTTGCAGTAAAAGCAAAGGAATACATGTTTTATTCTGAGAACCTTATCATTCCAGCCTCAACGTCTGTCCAGGAAATCAACAGGGATATTTATTTGAAAAAGATTGAAGTTGGGAGCAAGATAATTCTGAAAAATATTTTCTTTGATTTTAATAAAGCCACATTACGACCTGAGTCAAAAACAGAACTGGACAGGCTGATCAAGTTGCTGCAAGATGTTCCTTCTCTAAAAATTGAGATATCAGGACATACTGATAACGTTGGTTCTGCGTTATATAACCAGCAACTTTCGGAAAACCGGGCCAAGTCTGTTGTAGATTACCTGATAATCAACGGCCTTGATTCAAACAGGCTGACCTATGTGGGATATGGCATGACTCAGCCTGTTGCCACGAACGATACAGAGGATGGACGCCAGATGAATCGTAGAACGGAATTTAAAGTACTGAGTAAATGAAGGAATGAACTTATACTTTTTTCTTTTGTTACAATTATCCTGGCATTTGTCAGTATCGTAGGATCAAACAAGACTTCATGATTAAGAAAGCCATCAGAAAGATAATAAAAGCATTTTCACTTTTATCGTTGATCTTATTGCTTATTACCTGCTCACACTCCCCCAATGTAAATAATTTTCAGGATTATAAACAGTATGGAGGGAATGGATTAATGAATCTGATCAAATTAAGGGGAAAGATCATTGCCATTACTAACTATAATTCGACGGATTATTTTATATACAGGGGGGAGAAAATGGGATATCAATATGATCTTTTAAATTCATTTGCCAATTATTTGGGTGTTAAACTGGAGATCATCATTGATAATGAACTTGATAAAGCCATTAAAGATCTGAACACCGGTATAGGCGACCTGATTGCAATGGATATTACGATAACGCGTGACAGGGTTGCTCAGGTTGATTTTTCCAATCCGATGAATCAGATACGGCAGGTCCTAGTGCAGCGGAAGCCTCAAAACTGGCGCAAGATGAGCACATGGGATGAAGTTGAATCCCATCTCATCCTTAATCCTCTGGAACTGGCAGGAAAGACCATATATATTCCAAGTAACATTTCATTCAGAATGCGTTTAAAGAATCTATCTGATGAAATCGGCGACACCATTTCAGTTATTGAAGAAAAAGGCAAGACCATGGAAGAGCTGATCGATATGGTAGAAAGCGGACAAATCGGATATACTATTGCCGATGAGCCCGTTGCGTTGATAAGCCAGAACTTTTATCCTGATATAGATGTAGGGACTGCTGTCAGTTTTTCTCAGAATACCGCCTGGGCTGTCAGAAAAGGATCAAATGATCTTTTAATTGAAATCAATAAATGGTTGGAAGGGTTCAAACGGTCAAAAGAGGCCAAATTAACTTTTAATAAGTATTTCAAGAATCCCAGGATCGGCAGGGCTAATATTGAAGACTATCATAGTTTGACAAGGGGCAGGATATCGGATTATGATGAATTCATCAAAGTGCAGAGCAACATACTTGGATGGGACTGGCGTCTTCTTGCTTCACTTATTTTTCAGGAATCTGGTTTTAACCAGAACACCAGTTCATGGGCCGGTGCTTTTGGCATGATGCAGCTTATGCCTGCTACAGCTAAGAAATTTGGTGTAGATTCATTATCGTCACCAGAGGCAAATATCGTAGCGGGTGTTAAATTTCTTAAATACCTTGACGATCAGTTTGAAGATATTGTAACAGACGAAAATGAACGACATAAGTTTGTCCTTGCTTCATATAATGTTGGCATAGCTCATGTATATGATGCTATGCGTCTGGCTGAAAAATACAATAAGGATCCGGCAGTCTGGACAAATAATGTAGATTCATTCATGCTTTTCAAATCCAATCCTCAATATTATTCTGACTCAGTGGTATATTATGGTTATGCCAGGGGGTCAGAGACGTATAACTTTGTAAATAAAGTCCTTGAGAAGTTCAATCAATATAAAACGATAAATAATTAGCAGAGAGGGAAAGTCGAAATCGGGAGCTGGTGATTCACTGATAAATTTTTAGTGTACGTGTCCCAGCATTTAAAGGCTGGATTAGTTTTCATTCACCAATATGTACTCTAATTCCCTCAGAATGAGCTGCAAATTCCGGTGCATACATACACTGGATGCTAGTGATGCCATTAGAAAAATCGCCTTGCTGCGAAACTATCATAGGGTATTCAAAAACATAAGTACCTTTAAGCAAGTAACTAAAGAAGAAATTCGTCGACGCATCGCGTGTGCTTTCGTAATAGCCAAGTCCTCCTTCGTATTTGTATGTTGACAGGACATTGACCGGCTCGAATGCTGAGGCACGCATGTCTTTCATGTGAACGTATTCCATATCGCGGTCGACGCGAAGCTCAATACGTACCTTGAGACGGTCGCCAACGTGAAGGCTGGTATTAGGGATGACCGGTTCAATAACAGGTCCGGAAGGCGTATTCCTTTCAACAAATAGTTTCTTTTCCAACTTCAAGGGTGTCTCATGTGGTGTTATTTTATCCAGCTGCTCAAAATACTGCCAGTATAATGCACCCCAGGCTACACCTTCATCACTTTTTGTGACGGTGACATGGCCCATGTCAGGTGTTATTTCCTTGCCGCTCCAGGATGTCTTAAAATATCCTGTGCCGGCTTCAGCCTTTACATCATCCATAATCTTAGGATCAATTACATTGTTTCCAAGTGTGACCTGAACCAGATCCTCGCTGACCAGAATATCGGTACCTCTATGGAGCAGGGCATATACAGCCTCAACTGTGGCTTTAGTGGTCTCCCAATCCTGAGTTTGCTTATGTTTCAGCAACCATATTTTCATTTCTTCAACTGATACTGCATCATTAGCGACCTCCTCGAAAGTTTCGATAAGCAAAGCTTGTGTTTCAATAGATGCCTGGTACCAATAATAGCCGCCGGTATTTTCCCTCCAGTACATGCCCATTTCTTCGGAATGTAATGCATGTTCCTTCAATGACCTGATGATATCGGCAGGAGTGGACTGATCGCCAAAGCGCTGTAAACCAATGGCAATCATTCCCTGTATGTAAATGTTTTGCTCTGTCCAGTATTTCTGTGCCTGTCCTTTAAAGTAGTCGAAGGCCTCGCGGTTTTGTTTGTCAATATCAATATTAAAATTGAATGCATTGTAAAAGCTCCTTGTATAGAGGTAATGAATCTCAACGGAACTCAGGTGGTTTTTATCCATTTCTTTCGGATAAAGCTCTTTTATCCGTTCATAATCCTCTCTCATCCTGTCATCGATATATCGTACAGCCCTTCTGACCATTTGCCAGACATCGTCATTTCCAACGACATCTTTTATCTGAAGATGGTTCATCTTGCCGAAGCCGCAAACAATATGCTGCGTGATATAGCGGCTGTCTTCCATGCCTTTAAACCATGGCCATCCGCCATTGGGCAACTGCATATTCCTCAGTTTCATCAGGGAAGCCGACTGTTCACCTGCCATTTTGTTCAGATCAAACAACAGGCTGATTCGCTGCTTTCGTTCATTTTCATTTTTTGCATCCATCACCCAGGGTGTCTCTTCAAGAATCAAGGCTTTAAGTTCCCGATTTTTTTCAAGGTTCGATAATAAAGCTTCCGGACTATAGGTTTTCCAGCTATCGAAGACTCTTTTAATTTTCGGATTGGAATTGACAATATGGCTGGCGAGGCTGTTGGCGTATAAGCAGCTGAACACCTGCTCAGAACATTCATAGGGATATTCCATCAGATAAGGTAAAGCCTGCACAGCATACCATGCCGGATTAGAAGTGAATTCAAGTGTCAGCTTATGATTCTTTAAGGTTGGAGATGAGGCTGAACTGACCAGTTTATCGAAAGAAAAGGTTTTAGTCTGCTTACCATTGACAGGTAGTGGCAATGTTTCGGTCACCAGCATACGGTTTGTCAAGACAGGTAAAGGTTTCTCCTCACCATCGCTATAATTACCGGCTTTGGCAAATATTTGATAGGTAAGAGCCTGAATGCCTTCATAGGGAATGAAAATATTCCACCTGACTACTGCACTCTGCCCTTTTTTAACTAAGAATGGCTGGTCGGGAGCGGACATCAAAATGCTTACCGGTGTCATACTCACCGCATCAAAGAATGCCAATGTTGTTGTTCCGCTTAGTTCATTATCAGAGAGGTTGATGACCTTAGCTGTGAAAACCATGGTGTCACCTTCCCTGTAAAATCGCGGGGCATTGGGCACCACCATCAGCTCTTTCCGAGTGACAAGCTCCCTAGTGACCTGGCCATATTTCAGATCGATAGTATGTGCCAGTCCAAGCATCTTCCAGCGGGTGAGTGATTCAGGCATCTTAAACCTGATGATGATATTGCCATTTTCATCCGTTTTCAGGTCAGGGAAGAAGAATGCTGTTTCGTTGAAATCCCGGCGCAGCTGAGGTCCGGATGGTTCTTTGGGTTTTACGGCAATTTCTTCCTCTGCACCTTCTGATTGTTTCCCCCCATCACCAGGTACAACCATTGCTTCTTCTTCCACCATCATAACTGCATGAACCTCACCTTTTATCATAGGCCGTACATTGTCCATAACACCTTCGACATATCTTGAATATCCAAAATAATCAAAACCAAACCAGTTCAGCCGGTCATAGGTTCTGTCACCAGGGTATTCATATAGTTTGGAGGTTTCCGTGATGTCCTGTGTGTTTTTCACTGAAAAGGCATTTTGCACATTCCAACCACTTGAAGCATCAGTTTGCTCAAAGAGGGAGAAATCCCATGCGTGGGGCACAAAAACATCCAGCGAGGCATCATACATAGAAGCGACCATCTCAGCAGCAACTTCCTCACCTCTTTTATCTTTTATTTTGATGCTCCACTCTTCTGCCTGTCCTGGCATAAGCTTATCCCTGAAAGAACTGAATTCAAAATCCAATGCTTTATTGGTATATGGTACAGTGACAGTATTCAGATCCATGTAACTTCTGTTGAATCTGACACATGCCAGATTAATCATAAAATTCCCTCTGTACTCCTCTTTCAGGGGAATACCAATAAATTTCTGTTGTGCATTCAGTTTGATCCACTCCCTATGGATAATTTTGTCATCTTTGATAATTTCATACAGAATATTTATGTTTTTATCCTTTGTTCCAATAAGAAAGGCAGCATTTTCACCGGGTTCACCATTCATTTTTTGAGGTAAAAACCAATAGATTTCGTTTACCGGGGCCTTTTTATCAGAAGGGGAGTAAATAATAAAATATTTTGTCACTTCAACCTGCTGTCCGAATTTATCGGTAGTGCTTGCTTTTAAGACATATTGGCCATTTTCCCATGCCTGCAGATCAGTCAGGGCTATCAGGCTGTCATTTTCCGTATCAAATGCCTTATTGAGGATTGATTGTCCGGTCTTCCACTTTTCAATATTGTCTTCATCATTATAGACATCATGCGGAAAAGCATCATAAAACTCTTCTTTGGTCATAATAAATTTATCAGGCTGCTCCCATAGCCGTTCCCTGAATAGACGATCAGGTTCAATGAGCTTGCTGATAGTCAGCATCCCTCTGGCAGGTTCTTTCTGGCCGTTCAGGTTGGTTGATAAAAGTTTAAACTCTGCTTTGCCTGATTTATCGATCCCGTCTGGTACATCCACATTGATTAACAGTGCTGTATACCCCACTGAGACCGTGGTTTCAGAGGTCTGAGTCTCGCCGTTGATATCGGTCACTTCTGCGATGACATGATAATTAAAGACCGGCTTGAATTTCTTTTCAATAGTTGCATCAGGAACAGCCTGGAAAACGATGGTAAAATTGCCTTCGGCATCGGTTACAGCAATGCCATTGACTATCTCCATATCAGGTGTTGAGCGGAACCAGTTGCGCCACCAGTAGCTCAAATAAGGGAACCTGGCCTGTCGCACCACACGGTATTTCACCTGGGCATTGTCAATGTTTGCGCCCGAATAAGATTTGGCCCGTCCCTGAACTGAAACTGGTTCATTGAGTTTATAAACTCCTTTGACAGGATTAAAGATGACCTCAAAATTAGGCCTCTTATATTCTTCCACTGAAATTTCGACAGAACCTGACTCATTGCTTATGGTCATCTGGCCAGTAAGAACGCCGACAGGAGCTGTAAAAGAGCCATTGAACGAGCCGTAATCATTGCTTATAACAGCCACTTCCGATATCTTTTGTCCGTTGATGTCATAAAACCTCACGCTGGATTTATAACCGGGAAGTATCTCATTAATTTTCCCATCAGTTTCAATGACAATACCTTTGAAATATACGGTTTGTCCCGGACGGTATATGGCCCTGTCGGTGAAGAAGAACGTTTTGGGCCTCATTTTCTGTGGTTCAGGACTGCGACCATATTGATAAAAATAATTGTCAGTTATCAGGGTGTCATTTCCTGCAGCGAACCTGATAATAAATGATTTACTGTCAGTACGGGGCAGGAGAGCCGGAATGGTGAAAAATCCATCCTCACCGGTTGTGTATGTATTCCAGGGTTGAAGATCATACCTGCGTTGGTTATAATCATAATTGCGATAGAAGGTCTGAATATTCACGCCGGCCAACGGTGTGCCTTTTTCCCTGTCAAGGACATAAAACTCAATGCTTCCGTCACCGGCCTGGCGATTAATATAGCTTATATTGGAAATCCAAAAAGAGCTGTATGCCACGACTTCGTCGGTGTAAGAAAAATCCTTATCTGTTGAGGCAAGGATAACATAATAACCCAGTGGCAATTCAGGAATTTTTATCTCTGTTGCATGTGTCTGAAAATCTCCATCATCAATCAAACCGACCTTCCACTCTTTGAGAACCGGAAGGCGCAGGTAACCGACAACAAGCTCCTTTGCACGCTTTCCTTCCCTGAGTCTTCTGTCTGTCTCAGCTGGTAAACTAATGATCCGGATGAAGATTTCAGGAGAGTTTTTATAGGATACCAGACCCAAAAAAGATTGGCCTTCCACATTGCCATAAGTGGTAGTTAGGTTGAGAGCCTTTTCAGTGATATGGCTCATAAGGCTTTTGCATCTTTTTGAGCCCTCTGCGTCAGGAAAAGCATTAATGGCCTTCTGACAATATTGATAGGCTTCTTTGATATCCCATTTATAAAGATCAGATTTTAAGGGTTGATAATTATCACCTCGGTCGAAAAGAGCTTGTGCAAGCTTATAACTCACCTCCGCAGAAGCAGGAAAGCCGGAATATTTGCCAAGTAACGATTTGAGTGCCTCAATATACAGGCTGTCTTTTATTTCCATAAAAGCATACTGCCTGACAAATTGCAGTCTTTTAAGGTCCACATCAATGAGAGCTTCCGGAGACTTGTCATCCAGGTGAAAACGTATGATATCCTTAAACAGATTGATGGCATGGAATTTCAGCGACATCGTATCTTTCGTCGAAATGTCCATTCCGATAAAATCGCTGCATGGTTTGAAATATTCCGGTGAATCCATTACAAATTTGTAGACCGGTTCAGTGAGACCTGACTCTTCATTCATATAAAAGTCGATAGCCCGGTGAACAAGGAAATCATAAAGGGATGGCCTATACATCTTCGAACTTTCCTGAGTGATCAGGATAGGATCATAATCCTTCAGAGATATGGCCTGAAGTTTAGCAGCACTTTCCAATGATTGCCGGTAGTTCAGGATAGTCACATAGACAAACTTATTAACATCCCAAGTCCGTATGTCTTTCTGATCAAAACCTAGAGTCGCCGTCCTATCAAGTATCTCGTGTCTGTCCGACTGATAAAACCTCCAGTAGAGTTCAGCTAAAATGGAATGGAGAATCTGTTTTTCGGGGAATGAGGCACGGGAAATTTCCTTTTCGGCATCACCAATAATATTAACCATGAAATCCTCTTTAAATTCGGCTTGCAGCTTCATCCGATAAAGAATAGCTTTAATAAATTGTGGGGAATTATTATCAGCCCGGGCCCTGCTATAAATAGTCTCCACAATTTCTAATGCTGATTGTGGTAAATCTTTCTGAATCAGAGAATCTACCTTTTTCCAATCCTTGTCGTAATTATTATGATTTGTCATAGTTTGTGTATTCTTATCGGTGATCGTAACGCTGACGATTACAAAGCTGCTTAAGGCAATGGTTAAGCCAATAATAGCTGACAATAAGATCGGTTTTCTTTTCATTGATTTTGGAAGTTGGTTGTATATTATTTCAGGATAATTCTATTCTATTGATGAAAATTATTCCGTTTTCCACATTTTCACCTCACCCTCTTGCACCGGGGCGAGGCACTTTAAACACTAAAATTAATTGAAAAGGCAATCCCATGCTACGGATTTAATAGATTTTTGAGGTCAGCGGATTCGACAGACCCTCGAAAGCAATGAGCTCAACTTTAACAGTTCCGACTATGATTGCCGATTGAGCGAGGACTGGAACCATATTTCTATCGTCCGTCACCCAAAGGGTCATCGGGTATGGTTCTTTGAACACATCCCCAACAAGAACCATAGGTTTGAATTTCAGGCAGGCAAAGGTACCAATGTCAATTTTGACAGTATCTCTGCCTTCAAAAACAACCTTCGATACATAAACCGAATCATCGAGATAAAAATCAAATGGGAAAACATCCCCGGGACTAACATTGGCAAAATCAAATGTACGGGCATAATAGAAAGCGGATACAATATCCTGCACATTCTCGGGAATGGATTTGGTACTGTAACGGCTGATAGCCTCCCTATACTGATGTTTGAACACAACATCATCATTCCTGACATAACTACCCTCTTTGGTCCGCCGTATAAAAAACCATGGAATGAGAGCTTCTTCATCAATATATGATTCAAACCTGTCTCTGACCTTATGGAAAAGATCAAGCATACCTGTTGATCTGCCAGTACCAATGATATGAAATGTACTCCGGTCATTGAATTTCTTACGTTCCTTTGTAATTGTGATCGTGGCAATCCCGGCTCTTACATTAACCATCCATGTATCCCAGTACACCTTATACTGAAGGGATTCCCCACGTTTAAATGCAGATTGGTTAATCGTTCGGAAATCCTGGGAAAAAAGGAAGGACGTACAGAGAAGAAGGCTTATAAATATAGAGACTCTCCTGGAGATCATTGAATCAATTGTTAAATAACTCATCCCTGTATCAACTTACATGCCATTGAAATTTAAAACAAGGCTGTCTCAAAAACTCTGATTTTCTCATATGCCAAAACTAAAAAAGGCAGAAGAATTAAAAGGATGCCCTGATTTTAAAGCTGATTGACACATCGACAATTACACCACCACATTTATAATTTTCCCTGGCACAATAATCACCCTCTTAGGCGCTCTGCCCTCCAGCCACTTCTGAGCCTGATTTGCTGACAGGACAGTCATTTCGATTTCTTCCTTTGGCATGGTGACCGGCAAATCCAAAGTGAAACGCAACTTACCATTAAAGGAAACCGCATACGTGAAGGTGTTTTCCTTGAGATATTCTTCATCATAGGAGGGATAGCTTGCAAATGAAATACTTTCCTTATAACCAAGCAATTGCCACAACTCTTCGGCAACGTGGGGCCCATAGGGAGATAGAATGACAGTTAGTGGCTCAAGGATAGCCCTCTTGTTACATTTCAGATCCGACAAGTCGTTAACACAGATCATATATGTGCTGACCACCGTATTGAATGAGAACCGGCAAATATCTTCTTCCACTTTTTTAATCGCCTTGTGTAGGATCTTAAGTTCCTCCTGTGCCGGTTCAGTGAGGGAAACAGAAAATACATTGTTTTCATCATGGTAAAGGCGCCATAACTTCTTCATAAATCTGAACACTCCCTCAATACCCTTTGTATCCCAAGGTTTATGGTATTCCAGGGGGCCGAGGAACATTTCATAAAGCCTTAATGTATCAGCCCCGTATTTCTCGATCAGGGCATCAGGGTTCTGGACATTATGTTTTGACTTTGACATTTTCTCGATTTCCCATCCGCAGATGTATTTTCCATCTTCAAGGATGAATTCAGCATCAGCAAAGTCACGTTGCCATTTGCGAAAAGCGTCAATATCCAGTACATCGTTGTCGACGATGTCGATATCAACATGCTGTGCAACAGTATCATACTGTTCCTTAATGTTATAAGAAACAAAGGTGTTTGTTCCCTTGATCCGGTAAATGAAGTTCGACCGTCCCTGTATCTTGCCCTGGTTGATTAGTTTCTTAAACGGTTCTTCCTTGCAGGAAAGCCCAATATCATAAAGGAACTTATTCCAGAACCTGGAATAGATCAGGTGTCCTGTGCCATGCTCATCACCTCCGATGTACAGGTCGACGTCCTGCCAGTAATTGTTGGCTTCCTTTGAGAAATATTCGTGGTCGTTCTTCGGGTCCATATACCTGAGATAGTACCCACTGGATCCAGCAAAGCCTGGCATAGTGTTGGTTTCGAGCGGGTATCCTTCTTTTGTGTTCCAGTTTTTAGCTCTTGCCAGTGGCGGTTCGCCAGTCTCTGTTGGCAGGTATTTACTCACTTCAGGCAGTTCAAGCGGTAGCTCGCCTTCATCCAGAGGATAAGGGATTCCATTTTTATAATATATTGGAAACGGCTCACCCCAATATCTCTGACGGCTGAAGATAGCATCTCTGATGCGGTAATTCACCGTTCCATAACCCAGCCCGTTTTCCTCGAGCCATTTTGTTGTTGCCTTAATGGCTTCCTGTACAGGCATACTGGTGATAAAACCCGAATTGATCATGGTGCCAATTTTGGCATCAAATGATTCCTCCCAGGTCTGTGGGTCAACAGGCACTTCGCCGGGACGCAGAATGACCTGGATGATAGGCAGCTTAAAATATCTGGCAAAAACAAAATCGCGGCTGTCATGAGCAGGCACAGCCATAATGGCGCCTGTGCCATAGCCTGCAAGGACATAATCGGCTACCCATATCGGAATAGACTCACCGTTCACCGGGTTTATACCATAGGCGCCGGTAAACACACCAGTGATATTTTTAACTTCAGCCTGGCGGTCTCTTTCAGAGCGATTTCTGGCCCATGATACATAATCCATGACAGTTTTACGGCGGTTGGGAGCAGTGATTTTTTCCACAAGGTCATGCTCCGGAGCAAGAACCATAAAGGTTGCCCCCCAGAGGGTATCCGGTCGGGTGGTGAAGACCTCCAATATATCATCAAAATCCTTTATCCGAAAATACACTGCAGCACCTTCGGAACGTCCGATCCAGTTGCGCTGCACCTCCTTAAGGGAATCAGACCAATCGATGGCATCCAGGCCTTCAAGTAATCGCTGGGCATAGGCGGTAATCCTCAGAAACCATTGTTTCATCAGCTTTCGTTCAACAGGAAGTCCTCCTCTTTCAGAGAATCCGTCTTTCACTTCATCATTGGCTAATACTGTCCCAAGTGCCGGGCACCAGTTGACAAAAGTTTCTGAAAGATAGGCCAACCGATAATTCATAAGTATCTCCTGCTGTCCTCTTTCATCCATAGCCTTCCATTCAGAAGCAGTGAACTTTTTTGTTCTGTCGCACACCGCATCAACATTCCCGTTACCATTGCTTTCAAATTCAGCAATAAGAGTACCAATAGATTCAGCTTTATCAGTTTTAATATTATACCATGATTTAAAAAGCTGAATGAAGGTCCATTGAGTCCATTTGTAATAAAAAGGATCACAGGTCCGGACTTCCCTGTCCCAGTCGAACGAAAAGCCAATATTATCAAGCTGCTCCCTAAAACGGGCGATATTGTTTTCAGTAGTCACAGCAGGATGCGTACCAGTTTGAATAGCATACTGTTCAGCCGGCAAACCGTAAGCATCATAACCCATAGGATGAAGAACGTTATATCCTCTGAGCCGCTGGTAACGCGAATATATATCCGAGGCAATATATCCAAGTGGATGACCGACATGCAATCCAGCACCCGATGGATAGGGAAACATATCCAGCACATAATATTTAGGCTTGGAATAATCTATATCCGCCTTAAAGGTTTTATTCTCACTCCAGAATTTCTGCCATCTCTTCTCGATTTCCGAAAAATTATATTCCATATTACTAATTTGTTGCCTCTGAGGTTTTGGCTTGCGAAATTAGTAAAAACAAGTCAATTTGAGCCTTAATTTTGACATAAAGTCTCCTAAAAGAAAGGACAAAGAGCATGAAGAAGAGTTTTATTTTATAATTTCGCATCATGGTCATCAGTAATGGTTTTTAACGAAGAAAAATATAACCAGCGTCGCCTCAAGACGTCATATCTTACAACTATTGTAAGCATTTCGCTGGTGTTATTCATGCTGGGGCTGCTTGGCCTTATTATTCTTCATGCCAAAAAGTTAGCTGATTATGTAAAAGAAAACATCAGCCTGTCAGTCATCATAAATGAAAATATTAAAGATGCAAAAATCCTTGAGTTTCAGAAAAGACTTGACATCTCACCCTTTGTGAAAAGTACTGAATATATTACCAAAGAGAGAGCAGCGACCGAACTGAAACGTGAACTCGGCGAAGATTTCATTTCCTTCCTGGGTTATAATCCCTTGCTTCCTTCCATTGATGTGCATCTTAAAGCGGATTATACAAATAATGACAGTATAAAAAAAATCGAGCAACAACTAATTGCTGATAATATTGTCAAAGAGGTGTTCTATCAGAAATCACTGGTTGATCTTGTGAATGAAAATGTGAAGAAAATCAGCTATGTGATCCTTGGTTTCAGCACACTGTTAATCATCATAGCTATTGCACTGATCAATAATACTATCCGGTTATCGGTATATTCGCGGCGATTTCTGATCCGAAGCATGCAACTTGTCGGGGCTACCCAAAGTTTTATCAGGAAGCCCTTTGTCGTGCTTGGTATCATACAGGGATTGATCGGATCGATGGTGGCAATTTTATTACTGATAGGGGTCTTGTATATTTCGCAAAAACAATTACCTGAACTGATAGAACTTCAGGATATCAATTTATTTTTAACTTTGTTCGGCCTGGTCGTTGTTTTGGGGATTCTTTTTTCATGGTTATCGACCTATTTTGCGGTCATGAAATACCTTAGAATAAGCACTGACAAATTATATTTATAAGATTATGAGCAAGCTACAAACGAAAAAAGTCAGCACACCTTCCGCACAGAAACCAAAGGCTGCAGAAAATAAGCCATCCGATTTTGCCTTTGGGAAAGAAAATTATCGTCTGATGATCATTGGTCTTGCCCTGATATTTCTCGGATTTCTTCTGATGATCGGGGGCGGTTCTCATGATCCGAATGTCTTTAGTTACAGGTTATTCAGCTTCCAGAGGATGACCCTTGCGCCTCTTCTTATCCTCAGTGGATTTGTGGTGGAGATATATGCCATCATGAAAAAACCTAAAGATGAGTAATTAACCAGGGATAAAACGGATGGATTGGCTAACAGCATTGATCCTGGGGATTGTCCAGGGACTTGCAGAATTTCTTCCTATCAGCAGTAGCGGGCATCTTGAACTCGGGAAAGTCATTCTCAACAGCGATCTCTCTGAAAACATAACATTTACAGTTGTTGTTCATGGAGCAACCGTACTGAGTACTGTGGTTGTCTTTTATAAAGACATCCTGCAACTGACCAAAGCATTATTCTCATTCCGTTGGGATGACCAAACCAGATACATAGCTAAACTCCTTCTATCTATGGCCCCGGTTGCCTTTATTGGAATTTTTTTCAAAGAGGAGGCAGAAAGCTTTTTCAATGGTAATGTACTTTTTGTTGGATCTATGCTTATTCTGACCGCCATTTTACTATTCATTGCTCATTTCAGAAGGCCGGGTAATAAAAACATCACATTTCTTGATGCTATCATTATAGGCATTGCCCAGGCAATAGCAGTGCTACCAGGTCTTTCACGGTCGGGAGTAACTATTTCCACCGGACTTTTACTGGGAAACAAAAGAGAATTGGTTACACGCTTTTCATTTCTCATGGTTATCCTGCCTGTGTTGGGAGCCAATTTTATGGATATTCTAAGGGGCGACATGGGCACACAGGTTCATGGAAATATAGGACCAATCATCATTGGATTTATCTCTGCATTCATTTGCGGATTATTAGCTTGCCGATGGATGATCGGCATTGTCAGGAAAGGAAAATTAATTTGGTTTGCAATCTATTGCCTTGTTATCGGTACTATTGCGGTTTTTATTTCTCTTTAGATCAGGATAATATCTTGACCTATTGACAGATAACATAATATCTTATCCCTGATGGGACTTGGAAAATCTTTGATGAATAGGGTACCTGCCAAAATCATTACATGACAACGACGAGGACTTTTGATTTTCTGAATGGGGAAATACTTCTGATTAACAAGCCTAAAGGATGGACATCCTTTGCAGTGGTCAATCACCTGCGGAAGTTTATTTGTTCACAGCTTGATATAAAGAAGATCAAAGTTGGTCATGCAGGTACACTGGATCCAATGGCAACCGGATTGCTTATCCTATGCACAGGTAAATTTACCAAAAGAATGCAGGAATTTACCAGTCTGGATAAGACCTACAAGGGAACCTTCATTCTTGGTGCTACCACACCTACTTTTGATGCTGAAAGCGCAGTGGACCAGATATATAGTACCAGCCATATAACGCCTGATTTACTGGAAAGTACACGACAGCATTTTATAGGAACAATAAGACAGACTCCTCCACCCTTTTCTGCAGTTAAAATTGCAGGCAAACCAGCATATGCCTATGCACGAAAAAACAAGACAGTCTTTATTGAATCAAGGGAAATCACTATTTATAAATTTGACCTGACCCCTATCGCACTTCCGGAGATTGCCTTTAAAGTGGACTGCAGTAAGGGTACATATATCCGTTCACTTGTTCATGATTACGGAAAAGCTGTATCCTGTGGCGCCTACTTATCATCTCTGACAAGGACCAGAATAGGTCCTTATCACCTTACTGAAGCCTATGAAATAAATCATTTTAAGGAGATCGTTACAGCTAAATAATCCGGTATATTTGAAATCCTGATCTCAACAATAACATTTTCCGATTTCTTTCGTTTAAAATATACTGCCCTCTGCTGATAAGTTGTTTTTACGATACTGACTCATTGAACAAAATAGAATTATTTACGTTTTAACAGCAGGTTATTGCTTTTTTGAGAAAAATTCATTAACTTTGCCGGCTTTTTAAGAAATAAATAAAATTTCTATATATATCCATGAAATTATCTCAGTTCAGGTATCATTTGCCATCGGGATTAATAGCGGATCGTCCGCATGAACACAGGGACGAGTCAAGGCTTATGGTCCTGCAAAGAAAAACCCAGACCACAGAGCACCGGGTCTTTAAAGATGTTTTGGATTATTTTAGAGAGGGGGATGTGTTCATTTTAAATAATACCAAGGTTTTTCCTGCTCTTCTTATGGGGGAAAAGGAAAAAACCGGTGCAAAGATCACTGTGTTTCTTTTGCGGGAACTGAATCCGGAATCCCGATTATGGGATGTGTTGGTAGATCCGGCCCGGAAAATCAGGATCGGGAACAAATTATACTTCGGAGAAGATGACTCGCTGGTAGCTGAAGTCATTGACAACACAACTTCGCGGGGAAGAACACTGCGTTTTCTTTTCGACGGTCCTTACGAAGAATTTAAAAAGACCATTCAAAAACTTGGCAAAACGCCGCTTCCTGCTGAGATCCAGAAGATCCGTGAAATTGAACCGGAGGACAGAGAACGTTACCAGACCATATATGCAAAGCAGGAAGGGGCAGTTGCTGCTCCGACAGCGGGACTGCATTTCAGCCGCGAACTCATGAAACGCCTTGAGCTTAAGGGAGTGATATTCGCCGAGGTAACCCTGCATGCCGGTATTGGAAATTTCCGAACCATTGATGTTGAAGATTTGACCAAGCATAAAACTGATTCAGAAGAAGTTTACATCAGCGAAGAAACGGCCAACATCGTTAACAAGGCTAAGGAAAACAAGAAAAACGTATGTGCAGTGGGTACCACAACCATGAAAGCCGTCGAATCATCAGTCACTATTTCAGGTTTGTTAAAGCCCTATTCAGGCTGGTCGAACAGGTTCATTTTCCCGCAATACGATTTCAGCATAGCCTCTGCCATGATCACTAACTTTCATTTGCCTCTTTCACCGATGCTGATGCAGGTGTGTGCTTTTGGCGGGTATGATTTTATTATGAAGGCTTATAAAGAAGCTGTAGAACAAAAATACAGGTTCTTCTCTTATGGAGACGCCATGCTGATCATATAGAAACCATATAAACATTCCCTTGGATAAATTCGTTATCATTGCTGCTGGTGGTCGTGGAGAAAGGATGAATGAAGGATTTCCCAAACAGTTCATGCTATTGTCGGAAAAGCCGATTCTGATGCACACCATCAGTATTTTCCATCAAGTCATTCCGTCTGTTCAAATCATATTGGTACTTCCCGCAGATCAATTCAGCACCTGGAAAAAACTCTGCAATATGCATTCATTTCATATTCCCCATCAGCTTGTCAATGGCGGTACTGAGCGTTTCCATTCTGTAAAAAACGGACTTGAACGTATCGGTAATCAATGTCTCGCCGGCATTCATGACGGTGTACGTCCTCTCGTTAGTGAGGGAACAATAATCAGAACATTTGATGAAGCAGAAAAGTATGGTAATGCCATACCAGTGGTCCCTGTGAGGGAATCGGTTCGAATTGTCGAAAATGGGATCAGCCATCCGGTGAAAAGGGATGCCCTGCGCTTGATCCAGACACCGCAGGTGTTTCATTCTTCGCTGATAAAACAGGCTTATACACAGCAGTATCGTCATGATTTCACTGACGACGCAACAGTATTTGAATCTATGGGTGGCACGATCCATTTGGTTGAAGGGAATCAAGAAAATATCAAGATTACAACCCGGAATGACCTGATCATCGCTGAAACACTGATAAAAAACCAGTTTTCATGACCGAACGTATTATATTAGGTATAGACCCAGGGACGAATATTATGGGTTATGGCGTCATCCGGCAAAAAGATGAAGAATTGACCCTTCTTGGCATGGGTGCGCTGAAACTGGCAGGGCTGCCGGATCCAATGGTTAAACTTGAAAAAATTCTTCAGACCACACTTTCACTTATTGATCAGTACAGGCCTGATGAACTGTCAATTGAAGCTCCGTTCTATGGCAAGAATATCCAATCAATGCTCAAGCTTGGCAGGGCCCAGGGTGTTGCGATTGCCGCTGCATTGCTGCGTAAGTTACCTATTTTCGAATACTCACCAAGGAAGGTCAAGCAATCCATAACCGGCAAAGGCGGTGCTTCAAAAGAGCAGGTAGCTGCAATGCTGCAAAAATTTTTCACAGTTGAAGTGTCTCCTGGACAGTTGGATGCTACTGATGCTATTGCCATTGCCTTATGCCATTATTTCCAGAGGATGCCTTCGGTATCTAAGTCACAGTATCACAGCTGGAAGGGATTTGTTAACGAAAATCCAGGAAGGGTAGTGCAGTGATATTTAAATAGCCGGTACAGAGACACCGGTATTCAAGAGAAATCTTGGCATCAAAGCGATTCTACATTAGTTTCTGGTATGCCTGCCACCAGCGGTCAGGGATGTCGTTTTCACAAGCCACCTGGTAATCTTTATAGGAGCAGGGAACAAGATAGTGCCTTTCATATTTTATCCTCCTGTCGACAGGACAGTTGACCTCCATCCACCAGCGATCGCTCCTGGTACTCTTGTAAAAAATGACATCCTCTTTATGTCGTTCAATTTTAACAATATACTTAAGAAAACGGTCTTTTTCCATATAAGGATATTCGCGTTGCCGTTTATAATAACCATCAATAAAATACCAGATCATCTGAGCGATGAGAAGGGCTGTTTGTCCCTTTTCGTCGAATAAAGGATTCATCTCATAAAATCCGATGGAAGTCAGTTTATCACTCAGGCCGGCGTAGCGAATGATCTGACAGGCTTCTTCGCCATAAAAACCATTAGGGCTGGCATTGCCATTACCAGGTGCATCGGAACTCCGGATGGCAGCCATATCAAATGTTAACAGGTCGGCATTTCTGACCAGAGGTTCAACTTCCTGCATATTCACCCGCACTTCGCCAAGACGGTAAACATCGAAAAACAAATTTTTCATGAGCCGGATAGCATCCTGGTCTACAAAATAAGTTTGGTAGCCAATATTGGTGTAATTAAAGAGAAAATTGGGTTGATGGAGGATGATTTTGCTGAGGTAAGATTTGGAATTGAACTCTTCTTCACTTTCACCAATATCAAATTCGGGATCGATGGATACGATATTAATGATTTGTCCCAGGCTTTCGTAAGCCTGATAAATAGCATAAGTAACTTCCTGGCTGCCGCCAATTATGACCGGAACGATCTTTGCTTTCAGTAATTCAGCTATCGCCGAAGCGACTGCAAAATAGGTATCTTCAGGTTGGTGGCCGCGCTTAATATTACCCAGGTCGGCTATGCGGGCAGTAAATTCTCCGGGGAACAGATTATACAGTTTCTTTCTGACCTGGTCGGCAGCTTGTCCGCATCCCTTATTATTGAGTGCATTCCTGTCTTCATTCACACCCATGATAGCGATATCTATATTGTCCATATCCGGAATGCCCTCTTCCAGCGTATGGCTCTTAATCATACTACCCAATCTTTCCCGGCTTGGATTATCGGAATAAATCAGATCAAGGACTTTTACAGGTTCAAGATAGACGGAAAAATCCATTACGATTTTTTTCTTTTTCTTTTTGATTTTGACGGTTTGGAAACATGAATAATGTTATGGCAATCAGCCAATGATAGCTTAAGGGGATCTTTTCCTTTAGGGATTTTATAATTATCCTTTTCCATAGCAATATAAGGGCCCCATCGCCCTTTCATAACTTTTATTTTCTTATCTTCTTCAAATTCTTTCAGGATTTTTTCTTTTTCTTTTTTTCTTTTCTCCTCGATCAGTTCAAAGGCTCTTTCGCTTGTAATAGTTAACGGATCGTCGTATTTCGATAAGGAATAAAAGGAAGATTTATGCCGGATGTATGGACCAAATTTACCCAGTGCCACTATCAACTCCTCACCCTCAATATGTCCAAGAATACGTGGAAGTTTAAACATATCGAGGGCTTCCTGCAGGGTGATGTTTTCAATGCTCTGTTCTTTCTTGAGAGCTGCAAATTTTGGTTTTATGGTATTATCTGTTTCCCCGAGCTGAACAATAGGACCAAATTTTCCCAGTTTGACATAGACATTTTTCCCACTGTCAGAATCGACGCCAAGCAATTTCTCTCCCTTGGCTTTTTCAGTGCTGCTCATAGCTGTCTCGACCTGCTTATGGAACGGACCATAAAAATCCCTTATCATGTCATTCCAAACCTTCTGCCCATGGGCTATTTCATCAAATTCTTTTTCGACATTGGCGGTGAAATTATAATCCATGATATTAATAAAATTCTGCAGCAGATAATTATTAACTAGGATGCCGATATCAGTGGGTACGAGTTTCCCTTTTGAAGAGCCGGTTTTTTCGGATTTGATTGTCGCCCTTATCTGTGTATCCTTCAGGGTTAAATGGTCATACTCTCTGGAGATACTGGGGATATCACTTTTCTCGATATATTCACGTTTCTGGATAGTGGATAATGTGGGTGCGTATGTTGAAGGCCGGCCAATACCCAACTCCTCCAGTTTCTTTACCAGGCTGGCTTCACTGTATCGTGGAGGTGGCTGTGTGAATTTCTGAACAGTATAAATTTCGTTAAACATCATTGATTGTCCAACCTCAACTGGCGGTAACATGCCCTCTTCCGACTCACCATTTTCGTCGTCAGTAGATTCAAGATAGACTTTCAGAAATCCGTCAAATTTGATAACCTCACCTCTGGCTACAAATTTTTCTTTTGTTGTGGAAATATTGATAAGGACGTTTGTTTTTTCGCGCAAAGCATCGCTCATCTGTGAAGCAATGGTTCTTTTCCATATCAGGTCATACAGTTTCTTCTGGGATAAATCGCCGCTGATGGTCTGTTTTTCAAGATATGTAGGTCTGATAGCTTCATGAGCTTCCTGTGCGCCTTTTGTCCGTGTAGTATACTTGCGTAACCTGAGGTAATCAGCGCCGAAGGTATTTGTGATAACATCCTTAGCCATTGAGAGGGCCAGATTGGAAAGGTTAACCGAATCGGTACGCATGTATGTGATTTTACCAGATTCATAAAGTTGTTGTGCAATCCTCATGGTATTGGCAACAGAAAATCCAAGCTTACGGCTGGCTTCCTGGGTTAACGTGGATGTTGTAAACGGAGGTGCAGGTGATTTTGCAACCGGTTTGGTTTCTATATCTGTAATCGTAAAATTGGCAGTTTTGCATTTTTCAAGGAAGGTTATAGCCTCTTCTTTGCTAGCGAATTTATCCAGGAGTTCAGCTCTCAGTTCCATGTTCCCATTTTTGGTTTGAATGGTAAAACTGGCTGTTACCCTGTAAGATGATACCGGTTTGAAGTTTTTAATCTCTTCTTCACGTTCAACTATTAAACGCACAGCGACCGACTGGACTCGTCCTGCTGAGAGGGCAGGTTTGATCTTTTTCCACAGAATTGGCGACAATTCAAATCCGACCAGACGATCAAGAACACGGCGGGCCTGCTGTGCATCAACAAGGTTCATATCAATTCCACGGGGATTATTAATCGCTTCAATGATGGCAGACTTTGTTATCTCATGAAAGACAATCCGCCGTGCTTTCTTTTCATTTAGTTTAAGCGTTTCCACCAAGTGCCATGATATGGCTTCTCCCTCACGGTCCTCATCTGATGCCAGCCATACTATATCGGACTCATCGGCAAGCTTTTTCAGATCTTTTATGACCTTTATCTTATCTGAGGTGACCTCATAAAAAGGATGAAAATCTTTATTGATATCTACACTCAGGTTCTTTTTGGACAGATCCCTGACATGGCCAAAACTGGATTTCACCACGTAATCTTTTCCCAGAAATCCTTCAATAGTTTTGGCTTTGGTAGGAGACTCAACAATTACCAGATTTTTTGCCATTCAGTTTGTTTTAAATGAATACCGCCCAAATTTTAAACGGCACAAAATTATAACATTATCTGAATGTATATCCAGAAATTTGATTTTTGTGACCCCATGGAAGACTGAAAACTTTGTTTTGCTTAATTTTGCTGCCACTTTTTCAGGGATAAACTTTCTTATCACCGAAATATTCTGTTTGTTGGGGAAAAAGAAGTGCTTATATATTGAAACCTATGGCTGTCAGATGAACTTTTCTGACAGTGAAATTATTGGTTCGATCATGACTAACAGCTCGTTTGAGATGACCGTGGATGCATCGCGGGCCGATATTATTTTAATCAATACCTGTTCGATTCGGGATCATGCTGAGATGCGTGTCAGGAAAAGGCTTAGTGAACTTGCATCCCATAAGAAGCGCAGGCCGGGGTTGATTATTGGTGTAGTTGGATGTATGGCGGAACGCCTGAAATCAAAATTACTGGAAGAAGAGCATTCGGTAGATATTATTGCAGGGCCTGATTCATACAGGGATCTTCCGCATCTTATAAAAACTGTTGAAGACGGACAGAAAGCTATCAATGTCTTATTATCGCTCGAAGAGACATACGCCGACATTACACCTGTAAGGCTTGGCAGCAATGGTGTATCAGCATTTATATCCATCATGCGTGGATGCCAGAATCACTGTGCCTATTGTGTAGTTCCCTTTGTGAGGGGAAATGAAAGAAGCCGCCCACCTGAATCAGTTATTCAAGAAGCACATGAACTTTTTGAAAACGGATACCGTGAAGTCACACTCCTAGGACAAAATGTCAACTCGTACCGATGGATTAAAAATGGTATAGTAACTGATTTCGCGCGTCTGCTGGAAAGTGTGGCCAAAATTGATCCGCTGTTGCGAATCCGTTTTGCAACATCCCATCCCAAAGACATCTCCGATGAATTGCTTCAGACCATCGCACAATACGACAACATCTGCAAAGCCATTCATTTGCCGGTTCAGTCTGGTAGTACACGCATTTTAAAACTGATGAATAGGCAATATACTCTGGATTGGTATATGGAACGTGTCAATGCCATCAGGAAGTTTATCCCCGACTGCGGAATCTCAACAGACATCATAACAGGGTTTTGTACAGAAACCGAAGAAGATCACCGGGAGACAATGTCGTTGATGCAATGGGCCGGTTATGATTATGCATTCATGTTCAAATATTCCGAACGACCGAATACACCGGCAGCAAAAAAATATGCTGATGATGTGCCAGATCCTGTTAAAAGCAGACGTCTGGAAGAGATTATCCGTCTGCAACAAAAATTATCCTCACAGAGCAATAACAGGGATATCGGTAAAACATACACTGTACTTGTGGAAGGTTTGTCAAAGCGTTCGAAGAATGACCTTATGGGTCGAAACAGCCAGAATAAAGTTGTCATCTTCCCTGTAAGCCATCACAGACCCGGAGAATACCTTCAAGTGAAGATTACCCGTTGTACGCCGGCCACGTTAATAGGAGAAGTTATATCTGCTAGTTAAGGTCAACTTTTTCAATAAGTTCAAGAGTATCCGGATTCACTACCTCAATAGTCACTTTTTGTCCATTCACATGAAAGAGGACCAGCGCATATTGTGAGGAAAATTTTTCGACCTTCTAATTCTCAACATAAGAGTCACGACTGTCAACCCAGATTTCAAGAATAATTTTGTATTCATATTGGTGAAATATTTAACAGATTGATTTTAACAAATGTAGTTTTTATTGTTGAGACCAGCTTTATAAACAATATTTGTCGGTTTTAAAACGAAAAAATTCCTATTTTTGCTCCCTTATTATAATTATATACCAGTCATTGTTAAACATCACCTCAGATCAGATACATCCGGATGGCAAAGCAAAATCAGTTACTTTATCCCGAGCCAAGTAAAACGATCTCACGGGAAGAAAAAGAAGCATTTTTGAAGCAGCGGGCAAAAGTAATCTGGCTTACCGGCTTATCAGGTTCAGGAAAAACAACCATCGGCACTTTACTGGAAAAAGAGTTATTCCATCGTCATTATCTTACAGAAGTGCTTGATGGCGATAATGTCAGAACAGGTATCAACAATAACCTGACATTCAGTGTTGAGGACAGGAATGAAAACATCAGGAGGATTGCAGAGACTGCAAAACTCTTCCTGAATAGCGGAATCATAGTCATTTCCTGTTTTATATCGCCAACGAATTACATCAGAGCTATGGCCAAAAAAATTATCGGTGAAGAGGATTTCATCGAGGTATACATCAATGCTCCGTTTGATATTTGTGAGGAAAGAGATGTAAAGGGACTTTATAAAAAAGCCAGGAAAGGCGAGTTAAAAGACTTTACAGGCATAGATTCACCTTTTGATAACCCGGTAAAACCGGATATCGAGATAAGGACAGACCTTCTGAACATTAAGGAGTCAGTCGAAAAGTTACTCTTCTTCATTTTACCTATGATTGAAAATAAGCCCAGGCATAAATGAAAGAATACCGCTTAAAACACTTACGGGAACTGGAATCGGAATCCATATATCTCATACGGGAAGTCGCAGCCCAGTTTGAGCGTCCATGCCTGCTCTTTTCAGGAGGGAAAGACTCTATTGTCCTGGTGCATCTGTCGAGAAAAGCTTTTTGGCCGGCAAAGCTTCCCTTTCCTCTTCTTCATATTGACACAGGCCACAATTTTGAAGAAACGCTTGAATTCCGTGACAACCTGGTTAAAAAAATCGGATGCCAGCTTCTTGTCGGATCCGTGCAGGAATCTATCGATAAAGGTCGGGTTATTGAAGAAACAGGATATAATGCCAGCCGTAACGTTTTACAAACCGTGACCTTACTGGACACTATCGCTGAAAATAAATTCGATTCTGCCATTGGCGGTGGCCGCCGTGACGAGGAAAAAGCCAGGGCAAAAGAAAGGTTTTTTTCCCATCGTGACGAATTCGGACAATGGGATCCCAAAAACCAGCGACCCGAATTATGGAATATTTTCAATGGTCGTAAGCATATGGGAGAGCATTTCAGGATTTTCCCTATAAGCAACTGGACTGAAATGGATGTCTGGCAATATATCTATATGGAGAATATTGATCTCCCCATCATTTATTATACGCATGAAAGAAAAGTATTTTTCAGGGATGGTGTTTTCCTGGCATATGCGCCATTCATGAAATTAAAACCAAACGAAACGATCGAATTGAGGAGAGTCAGATGCAGAACGGTGGGAGACATCACTTGCACAGGGCTGTCGCTTTCCACAGCCAATACACTGGAGGATATCATCCAGGAGATCGCAGCAACACGGGTAACGGAAAGAGGGAGCAGATATGATGATATGCGGTCAGAAGCCGCCATGGAAGACCGGAAAAAAGAAGGGTACTTTTAACTATGGAACATCAATTCTCAAGCAGGGCTTATCTGGATATGGAACTGTTGCGCTTCACCACAGCAGGAAGCGTCGACGACGGGAAGAGCACCCTTATCGGCCGGTTGCTTTATGACAGTAAGTCTATCTTTGAAGACCAGCTTGAAGCTGTCAAGCGCGCAAGTCTGCGCCGTGGCAATGATCATGTCAACCTGGCATTACTTACCGACGGATTGCGTGCAGAACGGGAACAGGGGATAACCATAGATGTTGCTTACAGGTATTTTGCTACCCCGAAACGAAAATTTATCATTGCCGACACACCGGGGCATGTTCAATATACCAGGAACATGGTTACCGGCGCCTCTACCGCCAATGCAGCCCTGATCCTTATCGACGCTCGTAATGGAGTCACCGAACAGACTCACCGGCATTCCTATATCGCTTCCCTCTTACAGATACCTCATATCATTATTTGCATCAACAAGATGGACCTTGTCGATTATAAAGAAGAGGTCTTCGAAGAGATCAAATCACATTTTATTGACTTTGCTGCCAAAATAGATATCAAGGATATTCGTTTTGTCCCCATTAGTGCCCTTCACGGAGATAATGTGGTAGAACCATCCAAAAATATGGACTGGTATCTGGGTGGCACACTTCTCTATGTTCTTGAAAACCTGCATATTGCCAGTGATGAGAATTTCAGTGATGCACGGTTCCCTGTTCAGTATATTATCCGGCCACTTTCAGATCAATATCATGATTACAGAGGGTATGCCGGCCGAATAGCCGGCGGGATATTTGCAAAAGGAGATAAAGTCCTGGTTTTGCCGGCAGGCTTTACCACCATCATACAATCCATCGACACTATGGATGGAGGGCTGGAAGATGCATTCCCTCCCATGTCGGTAACCCTGACAATTAATGAAGACATCGATATCAGCCGTGGTGATATGTTCGTAAAAGAAGATAATATTCCGCATATCACACAGGATGTCGACATCATGATGTGCTGGATGAGTCATTTACCTATGCAATTGAATGGGAAATATGCCCTTAAGCATACCACCAGGGATGTTCGCTGCATGATAAAAGATTTCCATTATAAAGTGAATGTGAATACGCTGGAAAAAATCGAAGATGATAAACATGTGGGGCTTAATGAAATTGCCAGGGTTTCACTGAGAACAACCAAACCATTATTTATTGATTCATACCGTAGAAACCGGAAAACTGGAGCCCTCATCCTCATTGATGAAGCAACGAATAATACGGTTGGTGTTGGAATGATAGTGTGAATAAATGAAGAATGAAGAATGAAAATGAAATATTTAAAATTAAAATGTTAATTATTATGAGAAGAAGTATCGTGATTTTATTGGGTTTTTCTTTGCTGATGATGCTAGTTTTTAACCAGGCAAAGGCTTGTACGAATTTTCTGATTACCAAAGGTGCTTCAGTAGACGGATCTGTCATGATCAGTTACTCAGCCGACTCGCATGTGCTTTACGGCGAATTATATTTGTGGCCGGCTGCCGATTGGGACGAAGGCGCCATGCTTGATATCTATGAATGGGATACTGGCGAATATTTAGGTAAAATCAAACAAGTGCGACACACTTACCGGGTTGTCGGTAATATGAATGAACACCAGGTGTCTCTTGGTGAAACTACTTATGGCGGCAGGCCTGAATTACTTAGCCAATCTGGCGCCATCATGGATTATGGTAGTATGATGTATATAGCCTTACAACGTTCAAAGAGCGCTCGTGAAGCCATCAAGGTCATGACCGAGCTGGTTGCAGAGTACGGTTATGTCAGTGAGGGAGAATCTATTTCTGTTTCAGATGCCAATGAAGCATGGATTTTCGAGATCATTGGAAAAGGTGAGGGACAGAAAGGAGCAGTATGGGTTGCACGCCGTATCCCTGATGGGTATATCTGCGGCCATGCCAACCAACCGCGCATTACAAACATTCCCCTTGCTGATGGGAAAAAATCTATAACTTTTAATGACATCGATAAAATATTCAGTCCTGAAGTAGAATGTGTTTATGCTCCTGATGTCATTTCCTTTGCCAGAGAAAAGGGTTGGTTCAATGGACATGATAAGGATTTCAGCTTCTCCGACACGTATGCACCTGTTACGTTTGAAGGGGCTCGTTTTTGCGAAGTCCGTATATGGTCGATGTTTAAGGAGGTTAATAAAGACATGTATAAGTACTTCGATTATGCGAAAGGTATCATAACCCATGATCCTGCAACAGGCTATGCAAACAACCGCATGCCTCTGTGGATAAAGCCCGATAGAAAAATATCGGCTCAGGACATGATGCGTTTTATGAGAGATCATCTTGAAGGTACTGAACTGGATATGACCAAAGATATGGGGGCCGGACCTTATGGTTGCCCTTACAGATGGAGACCACTGACATGGGTTGTTGACTCAGTGACCTATTGCAATGAAAGAGCAACTTCGTCACAACAGTGTGGTTTTTCCTTCATCGCTCAATCCCGGTCATGGTTTCCTGATCCGATCGGAGGTATTTTTTGGTTTGGCGTCGATGATGCTGCCAGCAGCGTCTATGTACCTATGTATTGCGGCATCACCCAGGTGCCATGCAGTTACGCCAAAGGTAATGGTGCTATGATGGAATTTACTACCGATGCCGCCTTCTGGGTATTCAACCAGGTATCAAATTTTGCTTATACACGGTATAATGTCATCCACCCTGAAATTGATTCATTACAAAAAATTCTTGAAAATCGTTTCTTTGATTATATCAAAGGCATTGACAAAGCTGCAACGGAATTGTATGCGACCAATCCGGCTCTTGCACTCGATCTTATCACCAATTTCTCAGTCACTGAAGGTGATAATACTGTGGCCACATGGAGAGATTTTTATGGTTACCTGTTCTGTAAATATATGGATGGAAATATCAAAAGGAAAGATGGAAATAAACTGAATCCCATTTTCATACAGCCTGGCTACGGAGAGGATTGGTACAGGCGTATTGTTAAGGAAACAGGGGATCATTTCAAAGTAATCGAAGGAGGAGGACATTAAAATTTTGGTCTTTTCCCATAATAAATTCCGGTGAAAAACGTTTAAATAATAAAAGTGCCCCATGAATGATCTGTATAACAATCAGGGAAATACAAAAGATGAAAAGAAATCCACTTCAAGATTTAGCATTCTTTTCATCATTCTGCTGGCCTTTATTATTGTTCTTTTATGGCTTTTCATCGCCAACAGAACCAAAGTGAATAAACTCACAAGCGAAAAGGAAAGTATCCGTATAGAGTTACAGGGAGAGTTGGATTCTGTTATGGCTGAACATGAGAAAGTTAAAAAAGAATATAGTGACCTTGTCGATACACTGGCAATAAAAGACAGTGTAATCCTTACGAACGCCAGTGAGATTAAAAGATTACTTAACACAGAATGGGAATATTATAAGATCAAGAAAAAACTTGATCATCTGCGTGAGATTTCACAAGGTTATCTCCATCAGATTGATTCACTTTACCGGGTAAACCAGGCTTTACAGGAAGAAAATGTAGCTATCAGGCAAGACCTGACAGCAGAACAGAAAAAAAGTTCGGAGCTGATAAAGGATAAAGAACAACTGACCCAAAAGATCACTCAGGCAACTATCCTGACGGCATACAATATCAGTGCGACCGGAATACGGTGGCGAAGTGCAGATAAAGAAAAGGAAACAACAAAAGCACGCAAAGTTGACAAAATCAAAATTTGTTTCACCATTGGTGAAAATGTACTGATTCCCAGCGGCGTCAAAGATGTCTATATCCGTATATCACGTCCGGATAATATGATCCTTGTTAAAGGCCGTGGCGAGGAATATTCCTTCATTTATAATGGTGAACGTTTGCAATACTCCATACTGGAAAATTTGCAATATGATCAGAAGCCTGTAGAAAAATGCACCTATTGGATTAAAAACACCAATGAGCCAATGATGGAGGGAAAGTATGTAGTCACTATGTTTTCGGATAACAATGAAATAGGACAGACCTATTTTGAACTCGAGTAACAGGTAAATAGTCTGTCCAAAATACCCACAAACCAAAGATCACGGCATAAAAGAGCCATTTGAACAGAATATTATGAGTGAATTCCCAATATTCAGGGTAATTCATAATAACCAGTGAGAGTCCTACCATCCTGACAATATTGGTAATATGAATTATTATTATGCCTGATGGTATAAACCAGATTTTATTATACCATTTACCAGGGCATAACAAAATCAGTATCCCAAATTGAGCAAACTGCTTCAGGCCTGAACACCCCTCAAAGATCTCCAAGTGTCCGTAACTGCCAAGGTATATGATCTGCCCTGTAAAGAATGCCTCGTTATCAAAAATGTTTTTCACTATCCGACCGCTCTGTGATGTTATAATCCTGACAAGCAACCTGGAGACATTTTGCACAGCTACTGCTACAGGGAAATAATCCAGCTGATATTCCCAAAGTCGCCAAAGAACATGAATGACTGAAGTGATAACGATAAAGCGTAAAACATTCCTGAGCGGTGAAAGTTTATCTATGAAAGGATACATTATCACTACCTTGGTTCCTTCTCTTATCAGCCTTCAATACTTTTTTCAGTATTTTCAGGCTTTTTACCGGCATTATAAATCTTCCTTGCCGCATACCCGGCGCCCATAAGTAAAAGTACGGTGATGCCACTGCCTATGGGTGCTGCACCACGCAAAGGTTCTCCATCGGTATCTGAGCCATCTCCGTTCTCACTTGGTTGTGGCTGTGCAAAAGCTATTTGCAGAGCACCAAGATAAGCTATCAACAATGCCATCACCCTGATAGCGCTGATGATTCCTGAAATTTTCCGTTTCATAAATATCCCAATTAATTAATCATGATCTTTTTTGTATAGATACTTTGCTCTGTAACAACCCTGACAATATAAACAGTTTGTGTGCCGACCATTCTTACAGGTATAATCCCTGAGACCTCAGGGCACAAATGCATTATGAGACTCCCGGCTAAATTATAAACGTACACCTCCTTCACTTTCTGATCTACTGAAGGGCACAGGTACAAGACTTTGCCAAAGTTGTGCATAGTTACGCCATCCTCTGGATTTTCAACAGTACTGGACGCTGAAGTAAAATGTATTATAAACCTGTTTTCATTTTCACCTAATTCATAATCAAACTCATACGCAGGCTGTAAGCGGCAATCAATGATTATATTCTCTTTCAGATCTTCCAGGGATATTGAAATCTCAGGAATAAAACTATCCGTGCCACTCACAGAAATGCAATAGGTTTCAGACTGATCGGCATAAAAGCCGATAGGTACTGCCCCATTTTCGTCTATTGAAGGCAATGTGTTGATTGACATTTTATTTTCATTGCTCAAGGAGTATATTTGTGGAGTTCCGGCAGATCCAAAGAGCTTGAATGCATCATAGAAACAATCAAACCCGGGTGTGGATGAAGATTTATACCTGATCGTAGTCTGGTCCTGCACTGATCCGTCGGTAACCGACACTCGCAGAACATCCGGCTGAACACTTTTATAGAAAGCACCGGCATCATGGAGACGGACGCTATTATTCATGGCCAGGCTACCTGAATTACCAATCTGACTTACTCTCACAAAAAATCCCTGCAATGGCGGGATGATGGAATCTGTCGTTTCCGGATTGTTACCAATACCATCTATATATGATGAATACCCTCCCAGCTCAGGATTCCAGAAATATATGGCATCATCAATATTCGTCTTAACGACATCAGGATGTTCCCAGTTGATACCAGAAGGAAAGGGATTTCCGACCAAGTTGTACCCGGCATAATCCGGGTTATAATTTGGAATGCCGGGGTCAGTGAAAATCATATTATCAAACATCTGATCACCTGTATTTAAGGTGCCTTCAAAACTGACTGTTGAACTGCCCCCCTCCAGCCATACCGAATATCCTTTCATGACTTCAAGAATATCAGTAGATGTGAGGTTTTCCCACACCTGTGCAGGTTCATTATACCGGCGCACATAGGCCGATCCGGGAAAGACATCCCCGGCAACAGCGGCAATTACCGGTGAGGATAAATAATGGTAAACTGCATTGTCAGGATCTTTTACGACACCGCCGGTAAGATATTGCTGCATATAAGTAGCTCCGAGTACCTCAACCACGGCAGAATTATCCTGCAGCATCAAAGAGGCACAGCCGGTAGAATCGGATTCCAGAAGCAGATCGCCGTTGACGGTCAAAGTGAATCCCGATGCAACAGTCAGATGTGCACCCGGATTCATGATGAGATCATTGCAACTGAAATTATTATCGACAATAAGTATTTCATCAGTGGGTGACAGGATGGTCACGTCGGAGGTTGGTCCGGCAGCGACCTGCAACTGCCAGTTGGAAGGCACAGCCCAGTTATGTTCCTGACCGGGTGTGCCTCCATACCACTGAGCAGATAGAGGGGGTTCGCTGTTCGGTCCGCCCGGCGTCCCGCCATTATTATAGCTTGCCCTCCAGTTTACCGATAAGCTGTTATCCATTTCAGGATCATTCAGCTCAAGCGAGGGTCCGTAACCATCAGGTGCACCATTACCCCATTCGTCATTGTTTCCATAGGTGACCTGGTCAATCAGATGCCCCATGGGATCGGTAAACTCCAAAGTTTCCCCTCCATTTTCCAAAGTTCCCCCACTCCATTCAAAAACCTGATAACCCTGACCAGAATATATATTCTCCTGTTTTGCCAGAATGATAAATTCACCGGGACAGACAGAACTCTGCGGAGGAAAAATGAATGATATGCCCTGTGTAAAGCTGTAATCCTGAAGTTCAACAGTATCAATTCCGGCATTGTACATTTCCAGAAATTCAGTTGTATCTTCCCCTGTTTCCGGTCCATTATAATGTATTTCATTCATAACGATGTCTGGCAGCGTGATCACCTTAAACCATTCACTTGTATCTGAGTCCAACCCATCACCGGTGACCACAGCTGCCATAATCGTTACATTACTCTCAGCCACATCGTACAAAACACCAGCTAGGGTGACTGATGAAGAACCTGCATACATAGTATCTGAAAGGGGACCATCAAGAGTGCCACTGCCGGCAACCTTGGTCAATGAAATTATTGTATTTTGTTGCACAGGTAATGGTGTGCTTAAGGAATCTTCAGCCTGGATGACCACATCAAAGCCAAGATCCACGACCGGATGATATCCATTATTTATAGAAATAATTTTTAGCCTGTCGGGAAATTGTCCGCCAAAAACAGTCACCACATACCCGATTGTTGAGAGGGTTTGTCGCACAGTATTTGAACCTGCCCAATTGGTAAAGGCATTGATCACAGCAAGCAGTTCTTCTCTGGTACCGGTGGTATCAATTCTATTGTAGATGATATTATCCGTTTCCTGCAGAGCAACACATGTATAACCATCTATGAGACCCAATGGCAAAGCGGATGTATTGGAATTTGTAGCATCGGACTGCCACACATGATCGCCTTCGTTATTCAGGGCGGTGATAAACTGAGGATCTGTTCCATCCCCCTGATAAGCCAGTATCTGATCTCCCTCGCTGGATAACACCATTGATTCCGGTGTAATGATGATTTCGTCGCCGGCATCATAATCCTGATTGGCTATCCATATGTCAATACCTTCGCCGGTACGAAACGTACTATCGGCTTTCCAGCCATTATCAGTGAAACGTATTTCTGTTCCTGATTGCACATCGACGAGGAATACCACTGAAAATTCATCCGGGTTATCCATGTTCACCCCAGTGATGGCTATATCACCCGGTACAAGAAGGGTCTGACAAAATACATAGTTGTTCATTAACATCATGATCAGCATCGTTTTCATGATCAGTAATCCTGTTCTCTTCATATCCCCACATTTTAATTTATTAAAGATTTGATAAACTGTTCACATTGAAGATTCAAATTGTAAATCGAACCCACATTCAATGGTTAATCAAAAAAAGGTCATTTTGTGACCCTTGAAATGAAAATTTTTGCGAAGAGAAAAGGGATTATTTGCGGCCGAAGTCGGCGGGTATTTCTCCCCAGACAGATGTCTCCCACTTGAGAACAGGATTAGGATAGTCATTTGCGTGCAGCCACTTTACCGCCCGATCCAACAGGTATAAGAGTTTCTGATTTTTATCGGTTTTTAGAAGTTTGGTTCTGGCTTCTTTATCTTTTACCCACTTGATGGCATTCCTGGAATCGGAATATACCGGTATGTCTATTTCACGTTCTTTGAGAAAAGCCAATGCGTGGACGATGGCGAGGAATTCTCCTATATTGATTGTACCCTGATCAAAAGGTCCCTGTCTGAAAATTTCAGCTCCGGTACCTGTATCGACGCCTCTGTATTCCAGCACCCCGGGGTTACCGCTGCATGCCGCATCAACACTGATACTTTCAGGAACTGGCAAGCCAATGTTTTTCAGTTCTTCAGCGCTCTTCCTTGGCTTGCCGAAATCAATACCCATATATAACCGGTAGTCGTGATGAAAAGCCTCTTCAGCCAGATCCCTTGTCGGAAATGATTTATACTTTGCACCAGTGAATCCTTTGATCTGCTTCTCACAATCTTTCCAATGTTCAAAGACACCGGTATCCCTTCCTTCCCATACCACATAGAACCTTTGTTTGGCCATCGTCTCATATATTGCTGATACAAAACTACAAATAGTAAAGTCATCTTATCCGAAACCATGATGCTTTACTCTGTTCTTTTATATTTTTGTCAAAAATTTCTGTTCTGATTTATGATTGATAGAAAAATATTCATCGTACCATTTACTCTTCTCTTTCTGTCAGTTTTTCTTTTTTCATGCCAATATGATAAGCCGACAGAATGTTATTACAAGTTCCCAAATCAAACCTGGTCGCGTTTTGAATATGTCCGTCTTGAGATCCCTTTGGAAAATACCAAACATGACTACGACATCATACTTTCTGTCAGGCATACCACACGTTATCCTTTTAAGAACCTGTATATTAATGTAATCATGAAAATGCCATCGGGTGAAGAAAGAATAATGGAATATAATTTTGATATGGTCAAGGCTGATGGCACATTCATCGGACAGGATGACCATGGCATTTTGGAAGTCACATTCCCTTTGAAGCAGGACATCCGTTTTTGGGAAAAAGGAATCCTCAAAGTCGAAATCGAAGATCTCATTCCCAGGCCCGAAATAACAGGTATTGTCGAAATGGGGTTGATAATCACAAGAAGTCCTTAAGCATGTATTACAAACATGCGGCAGTTGATGGACCGAACAATAGCGGAATGTTGATTAACGACCGAAAAAGGCAAGCACGGTTTTTTTGTCTATGACCAGTTGTTCTCTTAAGGCATCGAGATCCCTGAACCTGACCTCGTCTCTTATCCGTTCGACCCAGTAAATGGTCAGGTCGTCGCCATAAATATCCTTATCAAAATCAAAGATATGTACCTCAATAGTCAGGTCATGTTTTTCGAGTGTCGGCCTGATGCCGATATTTCCCATGCCCAGGAATTTCTGGTTTTTCCAGTTCACACGGCAGGCATAAACGCCATTGGCCGCAATAAGCTTTAACTTGTCGTCGATCTCGATGTTGGCCGTTGGGAAGCCCAGTTTATGTCCGAGTTTCTGGCCTCCGACGACAGTTCCCTGAATGGAATATTCATAACCTAAAAATCTGTTTGCCAGATGAATATTCCCGTCATTCAATGCCTTTCTTATCTTCGAAGAACTTACTGCCAATCCGTCAATATACTCTACCGGAATCTCTTCAACATCAAAACCAAAGTCTTTACCGTAACTTTCCAGGCTTTTATAATCACCTTTGCGGTCCTTGCCAAAATGATGATCATAACCGACCACAACCATTTTTGCATGGACTTTGACGACAAGAATATCTTTAATAAATATATCCGACGACATATCTGCCAGCTCTGTTGTGAATGGAAGTATGAGCAGGTGGCCAATCCCTGTTCTGGCGAGAAGGTCGATTTTGCGTTTGGAGGAATTGATGAGCTTCATGTCCCAGCTATCCGAATAAATGATCCGGCGTGGATGGGGATCAAAAGTAATGATGACTGTTTCCCCGCTCCTGCTGCGGGCAATTTCCTTCATACGGCTGATAATCTTCTGATGACCGAGATGAACCCCGTCGAAAGTTCCTATGCTCACTACAGGATAAGGAATGTATGGGAAGTCGTCAATATTTTTATGAATCTGCACTTTCACCAGTTTGGAAGGCAAAAATAAAGCTTTTAAACTCGTGCTCCGTCACCCGACGAAAATATACTCTAAAGTAGCTGTCGTTCAGGATTTTTGCTTCTGCCATCATATCCTTTGGGTCACATTTTCCTGATAAATTGATTAATTACAAAAAGAAAAAGATTTTATTTTCATGAAATACTACAACAAAATGACTTCAAGGATTTGCCTGATATTTATTCTGATTTTGCTCTTCGTGGCTCATGAGCCGGTAATGGCTCAGTTATATGATGATTTCTTCGATGGGGATTTTACAGAAAATCCTTTCTGGTCGGGTGACAGTCAGGATTTTACTGTAAATTTAGAGTCACAGTTGCAGCTGAATACCTCAGGATCTGGTACCAGTTTCCTGTCGGTACCTTTTACATTTGACAGCATCATGGAATGGGATTTCTGGGTGAAGCTGCAGTTCAGCCCCTCCTCCAACAACTTTGCGAGAGTATATCTTGCTGCGGATCAGATAAACCTGGAGGCACCATTAAATGGTTATTTCCTTCAGCTGGGAGAAGCCGGGTCCGACGATGCCATTGAATTATTCCGGCAAACCGGATCCTCTGTCGTCTCCATATGCACAGGAACCGGAGGTCTTATCGCCGGTCCATCTTCCATAAGCTATAAAATCAGAAAATTCATTAACGATGAATGGGAAATCTATATCAAGCCCGAAGGAACCTGGACATATACTATTGATGCTTCCGGTATGGATACCATCGTCGGTGACTTTTCGTACTTTGGATTTCTATGCAATTATACCAGCAGCAACAGCACACGGTTTTTTTTCGATGACGTTTATGCCGGACCTTTTATCACTGATACCGTACCTCCTGAAATCACCTCTGTAAAGGTACTTTCTGAAAACCAGCTAAGTCTCTTCTTTTCTGAACCTGTCGATGAAATCACAGCCGAAACAAATATCAATTATTTCCTATCCGGTGGTATTGGTAATCCCATCACAACTGTCAGGGACAACCAGGTACCAGCTATGGTCGTGCTGACATTTAACGACACTTTCGAAAGCGGCATAACCTATGAATTATTCGTTACTGATCTGACTGATATTGAGGGGAATTCCATAATTCCTGTGACCCTCACTTTTACCTTTATTAAACCTGGAGCTTTCGATGTAGTAATCAATGAAATCATGGCCAATCCGGCACCTGCTGTTGACCTGCCGGAAGATGAATATATTGAACTTCACAACAGGCTGCCTTATCCTGTCGACCTCTCAGGATGGGAACTTGAATATGGTTCATCACATGCCATATTCCCGGAGGTGTCCCTCCTGCCCGACAGTTTTCTGATGGTCACAAAAGATAATGCCCTCAGTGCTTACGGGCAAAATGTCAGTCTATTTTCCTCCACCTCATCATTAAATAATTCAGGAACGACCATAACACTGAAGAACCTTGCCGGACAAGTGATCCATTCTGTAACATATACTGAGGAATGGTACAAAGAAGATTTCAAAAGGAACGGCGGATGGTCGCTGGAACAAATTGATCCTTTAAATCCATGCTGTGAAACAGGTAACTGGATAGCTTCCATTGACGCATCAGGAGGGACACCCGGCAGAAGCAACTCTGTTCTTGCCTCCAATCCCGATACCACACATCCTGCTATATACGGGCTTTCCATCCTTGATTCCCGGAATATCATCATAACTTTCAATGAAAAGATGGATAGCCTGACTCTTCTGAATCCCTTAGGCTATTTTATTGATGGGGATATCGGTTATCCGGTAAATCTTAATCCCGTACCACCCGATTACCGTGCTGTCAGACTTGAATTTTCCAAAGAATTGAATAAAAACACACCGTATCTGCTCTATTTAAAGGATACCCTGACAGATTGTTTGGGAAATGCCGTCACGTTTAATACGTCAAGGAAGATAGGATTGCCCGGGACAGCAGGACATATGGACGTAGTGATTAATGAGATACTGACCGATCAGAAAGATGATGGTGCCGATTTTATTGAGATTTACAACCGTTCGAACCAGATTATTGATCTCTATGACCTGGCACTGGCCTCATACGATACCATGACCTCTGCCATCACATCAGCAGAGCCCCTTGTCGGACAAAGCTTTCTGATGTTTCCTGAAGATTATCTGGTACTGACCGTCGATCCTGAAAAAGTAAAGGCAGACTATCTGACAACGAATCCCGATGGTTTTATTAAAATGTCTTCTTTTCCGGGATATAATGAGGATCATGGAATTGTCGTCCTTTCCGGAAAAAATGATAACAGGATCATTGATAAATTCACCTATTCATCCGATTATCATTTCAGTCTGTTGAACTCCACCGAGGGTGTTTCACTTGAACGTGTCAATTATGACCGGCCGACAGAAGACCGGACAAACTGGCACTCCGCATCGGAAAATGCCGGCTTTGCAACACCTGCCTATAAAAATTCACAGTTTAGCACTTACCTAAAGCCAGAGAATCCGGTAAAGGTGTATCCTGAGATATTTTCACCCGACAATGACGGGTTCAACGATATTCTTAACATCAGCTACAAGCTGAACGAACCAGGTTATGCTGCCAGCATTTCCATATATGATTCAAACGGCCGGCTGGTCAGGCACCTTGCTAACAACAGACTTATTGGATCTGAAGGTGTCCTCTCATGGGATGGATTGAATGATACGGGCGAAAGGGTATTAGTGGGTATCTATGTTGTTCTTGTTGAAGTTTTCAATCTTCAGGGAACAGTTCAAAGATATAAGGAGTGTTGTGTAGTCGGAGGCAGACTGTAACAGTTCGACCGGTTACTGAATGTTATGAGCACCAAAGCGGTATCCAAGCGAGCACTGCAGGTAAATATTCCGGACAGTGCCTTCTGCCAGATTATAGCCTTCCTTGAAAATGGATCTCAGGCCAAAGCTGATGCCAATATCCGCATTCAGGCCTCCGAATGTCTCATAATTACAGCCGAAAAGGAAACTGTAATCCCATTTGTTTATCTGATCACTGGTATCAAAGGGCTCATCAGATACATGTGAATAGTTCATACCGATATCAATATCGGCAAGGCCGGAATTTTTACCCTTCAGCAGATAGGATATCTGTGGCCCAAACATCAGGTTAAACCGCTGGCTTAGCAGATATCTGGCCTGTAATGGAAAATCTATATACCTGTTATCGAATTTTCCTTCCACATAACCTTTATAGAATGTTGGAATGAAATATGTCACACCCAAGAGGACCTGTTCATAGACGGTATCACCTGACACAGGCGTACCATAAGTTCCTCCTTTAACTGAATAGAGGGCCTCACACTGCAGGTCAAACCGGTCATTGACTTTTAGCCGCAGGAAAAAACCCAAGCGTGGTCCAATGCCTAATGCACCCGTCGACCCTTTTTCAGGTTTGACATAAGGTGTTCCGATATTTAAGCCACACCTAACCCCAAGTGACATGTTCTGGTCATCCTGTGAAATGGCCATAACGGGGATGAGAAAAAATACCATCAATAACCTGTAGAAATAAGTCATACCAGTATTGTTAGTGAATACTAATGACCCGATTTCAAAAATGTACCACTGTTAAGAGGAGTAAGACCTTTATTCAGATAATAATAATAAGTTCCATCAGCGTACCCTTTCAAGTCGACCGATACTATTCTTCCGGAAAAGAAAAGGGATGACATTATTTTCCCCTCTGCATCAAACACCTGCATCTGAACATCTTTTACCTCCTCACTCATTTCAAACCGTATGATTTGATTAGCCGGGTTTGGATAACATGTTACGTCTAATTCCGGCATTAAAACCATGTTGAATCCATTGGAGTATTCAAGAGTAATGTCATCAACAAATAGTGTACTTCCATGTTGTCCCAGGAATAGGTCACCGGCGGCACTTGGTGCATATACCAGGGCAATACTGTCAGGATTTTCTTCAGAATAATACGTAATCAGCGTATCTAAAAGAGTATACTGGCTAACCAGCACCGAATCGGTATACCAGGCCATTCCAATAGTATCGCGGCCCATTTTTTCAGGATTCCATTTTGTCAGCATACACCACATATCGCAGGAATCGTGGTTTACAGACAAATATTTAAACCATGTTTTAAACCGTGTTGGCCGTCCGGTAAACGGCATGCCCATCTTCAGGTTTTCCGGTGGAAAAGCATGCTCATCAAAAGTGCCGGTCGCCAGTGTTCCTGTCAGCAGAAGGTCAGGACCTTCCAGGCCAACAGTATCGGTGACGATCCTTGCCGCATAGGCACCTGAATTCGCATCAGTTGTTTTAAATGTGGTGACCTTAAAGACTGCCGGATTCAACAGACAGACCTTATTGGCTGTAGTCCATACACCACCTGTGGGCTCCTCGTAATAGCCACTGGTATCCATTGCCCATTCATTCATGCCCATATTTGGAAGGGTGGTTTGTCCAAGAGCCACACATGTAAAAGCAAAGAAAAATAAAACTGACAGTAAATATTTTCTCATGAAAGGCTGATTAGGGTTAAACTGAAAAGGCCGATAAAGTTAAAGAGAATTTTGAATATTTTACAAAAAAATTCAATTTTTTCGATAGTGTGAGGGTATTCTTTCCCCTATGAGACTGGATATCTGATACTTACTAATTGAAATATTTAGTGAAGTGCGTAAGCGATTGTTGCGATACTCAGTTTAATGGAAGGTATTTTGAATAATGCTTCGGCGCAGGCTTCGAGTGTTGCTCCGGTGGTGATCACATCATCCACGAGCAATATATGCCGGCCGGCCAGTTTTGCTCCGGGTGAAATGGTAAAAATATCCTTCACATTCTCCCAGCGTTTGAAACGCGATTTTTTGGTCTGGGTTTCTGAAGGTTTACATCTGATCAGCGATGACACATCCAGTTCAATGTTCATTGCTGACGCTAATCCAAGCGCAAACTGTTCACTCTGGTTGTATCCCCGTTTCTTCAGCTTTTTGAGGTGCAGCGGAACAGGAATGATAACCTCGGAGGTTTTAAACAGGTCGGCTTCCTTTAGCTCATATCCGAACTGCCGTCCGATGTATATGCCTATCTCTTTTCGCCCTTTATATTTCAGATGATGCAACAGGTGTTGCACATTCCCTTTTTTACTGAAATAATAATACGATGTCGCTGATTGTACCGGTATCCTGCCCCAGAACGTTTGTGCTACAGGATTTTCCGGATCACGATGGAAATTTGTACGCGGCAGATGGTACAAACAGGAGGTGCAAATAATCTCTTCCTGGTGAAACAGGCTGGACCCACAGGCATAGCATATGCTGGGATAAAAAAGAGAAAGAAAGTCATCCAGCAATTGCATAAGTGAGTCTGTTAATTGTTTATCGGAGAAATCCACTATTGTGACCCTGTAAATGGACTTCTATGTCGGGGAAAACTGGAATGTCTGCTAAAAGAACTAACTTTGGAGAGGTAAATCCGCTAATATACAGTATGCCACTACTTGAAATCAAAAATCTCACAGTTGAATTCTCAACGGAAAATGGAATCGTACGGGCTGCTGATAATGTCTCCCTGTCATTAAACACAGGTGAAACCCTCGGTATTGTGGGGGAATCCGGTTCGGGCAAGTCGGTCACAGCGCTGTCGGTCATGCGGCTCATTCCTGATCCTCCGGGCAGGATCACAAACGGCGAGATCATCTTCCATAATCAGGACAACGACAATATCGATCTGCTAAAGCTTCCCGAGAAAAAGATGCAGGCATACCGTGGAAAGCATATCGCTATGATCTTCCAGGAGCCGATGACCTCGCTGAATCCTGTGCATACCTGTGGGAGACAGGTCATGGAAGCCATTCTCTACCATGAGGATCTGAACCGAAAAACAGCCAGGCAGAGAACACTGGAACTTTTCAATGAGGTGCAGCTTCCACGGCCGGAGGATATATTTCATTCTTACCCGCACCAGCTCTCAGGCGGACAGAAACAACGGGTGATGATCGCCATGGCTATGTCATGCAGTCCGTCCCTTCTTATCGCCGATGAGCCAACTACTGCGCTTGATGTCACCATCCAGAAAACCATCCTTGAATTGATGAAATCGCTACAGCAAAAGTATGGTCTGGGTATCATCTTCATCACCCATGATCTTGGTGTGGTGGCTGAAATAGCCGATTCGGCAGTTGTTATGTATAAAGGTAAAATTGTCGAATCAGGGAAAGTCAGTGAGCTCTTTAACCATCCGCAGCATCCATATACCAGGGGGCTTCTGGCATGCCGGCCACGCCTTGACAGGCGACTAAAAGTGTTGCCTACGGTTGCGGATTTTCTCAATAAATCTGAAGGCCATCCCGGAGATGCCACTCTTAATGGAATCACCGGGGAGATATTGGTATCTGAGGACGAGAGGCAGGCCAACCACCATGATCTCTATAATAAAAATCCATTGCTTCAGGTGAGAAACCTCAAGACCTACTTCCCTGTCCGCAAAGGTATTTTCGGTAGAACAAAAAACTATATCAAAGCGGTGGATGACGTCAGCTTTGATGTTTATCCCGGCGAAACGCTCGGTCTTGTGGGTGAGTCGGGCTGTGGAAAGACCACACTTGGACGGACCATCCTGCGCCTGGCAGAAGCGAGCGAAGGACAAGCTATTTATCAGGGGAAGAATATCCCTGGGCTAACCCTGAAAGATCTTCGCAGTTTACGCAAAGATCTTCAGATCATCTTCCAGGATCCCTATTCTTCGCTTAATCCGCGTATGACAGCCGGAACGGCGATCATGGAACCTATGAAAGTCCATGGTCTTTTTACGAATGAAAAGGCGCGAAAGCAAAAAGCCATGGAATTGCTTGAGAAGGTTGATCTCGATGAAAGTCATTTCTACCGTTATCCGCATGAGTTTTCCGGCGGCCAGCGCCAGCGTATTTGCATTGCACGTGCTCTGGCTGTCAATCCGAAATTCATCATCTGTGATGAATCCGTCTCTGCCCTCGACGTCTCCATCCAGGCGCAGGTCCTTAATCTCCTCAATGAGCTGAAAAACGAATTTGGCTTCACCTACATCTTTATCTCACATGACCTGTCGGTGGTGAAATTCATGTCGGATAGGATAGCTGTGATGAAAGATGGCAAGATCGAAGAGATAGGCGAGGCGGATGCGATCTATGAAAATCCGAAAAGTGATTATACCCGGAAATTAATTGAGGCGATTCCATCCAGATAGAGGGGCGGGAGAAGAAGAATGAAGGATGAAAAATGAAAGATGAGGGATGGGTAACATTTCTTCGATTTGGGGATTAATTGTATATGGAAAAAGCATTAATCCGGTCAGATTATCAATCTCTGATTTATGAATTTCGAGGTTTCAAGGTCATGCTCGACTTTGATCTTGCGGCTCTTTATGGAGTAGAAACCAAAAGGTTGAAAGAGCAGGTGAGGAGAAACATCAGCCGTTTCCCTGACGATTTTATGTTTGAACTGACCAAAGAAGAATTCGAATCTTTGAGGTCGCAATTTGCGACCTCAAAGAGAGGAGGGACGCGGTATTTCCCTATGGTCTTTACAGAACAAGGAGTGGCAATGCTTTCCTCTGTACTTAATTCAGAAAAAGCTATTCAGGTCAATATTGAAATCATGAGAGCATTTGCACAATACAGGGCTCTATTAATTGAAAATAAAGACCTGCGAAAAGAGCTGAAAGCTCTGGATGAAAAGATTAATAAGATATTCAAATACCTTCTTGAAAAAATTGATGCGTTAAGTCAAAAAAAATTAGAAATACCTAAGAATAAAATCGGTTATAAAATATGATGATACAAACATGAAAGATTGGAGTTCATCTTTCATCTCCCGATATTCATCGGGATTTCACTCAGCTTCGCCTCGTTCAACTTCATCTCCCGGCCTGCACATGGATTTTGCTTATCCGTGCTTCAAAGGATTGAAATTGATGCCGTAGGCATCGCATATTGGTAGAATTGGATGTAATAAACATAACATCCGACCCTTACGGGGTCGAACATTCCGTGATAATTCCCATTTCTACCAATATCTGAACCCTAGGGGTTCAGTTTACAAGACAGGTGAAGGGGTAAACGGAAATTAAAAGTGAGGGTGGATATATCTATTCCCTCGAAGTGAATAATGAGAAGAAAGATGTGAAGAAGATAATTTTGCTGAGGTAAAAATAAACCAGGAGATGAAGCATGAAGGATGAAACATACAAAATGAAAAATTCTTAGTCTTTAATCTTTCATCCTTCATGCTTCTTCTCCCGGCCCATTCTCAGCTTCGCCTTGTTCAACTTCATCTCCTGCCCCACATTTGGATTTTGCAGAAAAATACCTGCACCTTTTCCTCCTTCATCAATTAATATATTTAGTAAATTTAGACATTATAGCCTAACATTTTAAGGAAAATCTATTTAATAAATAATCAACGATTACGGATTGAATAATATGCTACTCCCCATTCTTTAGACCACGATTTCGCTTTTCTTAATTGAATTTATTAATACTGATTGTGTTGATATTGCTGTTAATTTCGGGAAATAACCCGGAGAGTTATTCTCGATATTAACAGCTTTTCTTTTTTGCTT
>JAPLDP010000064.1 GCA_026391695.1 Bacteroidota bacterium | reverse complement strand
TGACCATTCAGCCATACATCGCTGTATAGGTTGTCGGTTCTGATTCACATCCCCAACATATTGGTCAGGTCTCCCCGGGTAAGAACGATAACTTTCATCCCATATACCTGCTGCATTTACTCCAAGGGGTTCGGGCAGTATTGGACTTCGCTTTGTCATGCAAGCTCGTCCGCCCCTCATAAGCCTTTCTATGCAGTTCTTGTTCATCAGGCCGGAACTTTGCCGCCGGCTTCCTTCAGATTCCTACTCACGAAGGACACCCTTGCCTTAAGCTAACACTTCCCACTGCCAAGTGTGTTCGGGTCTTGCACCCTATAGCTATCGCCCATGCCGGGCGCACATAAAAGAGGAGGCTTAATACCTCCTCTTCTCTAAATGAAAAATACGCTGCTCATTTCATTTATTAATAATTTGTTTGTTAATGCTCAAATGGAAAATCTATAAAATATAATTCCCGGTTTGCATAAACAGCATTCTTATTGATACTTCTTTGTTTTAAAATAATCAACGCATGGGGCCTTTATTGATTTTAATTTTATCACTTTTATTCAAGCCGGAAATAATTTCTATATTAATACCATCAGAAAGGCCAATCTTAATATAACGTTTCTCAAACTGTTGAGGACCAATTTCAATTTCCACATAAGCAGAATCCTTATCAAACTGCAGTAAACTTTCCGGTATTGACAAAACACTATCTTTTTTGGCCAGTACAATATCAGCATTTGCACTATATCCTGCCCTGATAAAAACTGTATCTAAGAGTGTAACAGCTGCTCTGATTTCGAACTGAATGGCACCATTCTCCTCTACACCTTTTGGCGATATATGTTCCAGTTTTGCATCGAAAGATTGGTTCTCGATGGCTCCGACTGATAATATCAAATTCATCCCTTCACTGATCTTGCCTACCTCAGTTTCATCAATATTACCTTTAAATATCATCTCGCCCATATCGGCCACGGAGGCAATAGTAGTTCCATTATTAAATGTATTACTTTCAATTACTGCATCACCTTCTTCGACTGGAACAGCCAGTATCATACCTTCAATTGTTGATTTTATTAACGTATTTGTTTGCCCGTCAATTTTTTTTGTTTGTCCCTCCCTGATAAGCAGTAAATTATTTTCAGCGGCCTCAAGCTCCTCCATTGCATTCATATAAGCGAGTTCATAACCGTCAAAATCATTTTGGGGAATCACATTCTGTTCAAATAACTGCTTTTGCCGTTCATAATTTCTTTTTGCATTCTCAAGACCAATCCTTGCCCGATTTTGACGGGATTCGGCATTGTTCAGGTTAACCATATCAGGAATTATCTTAACCTTGGCAATAATGTCACCTTTTTTAACATATTTTCCGGGTTCAACGTATATGTTTTCAATAATGCCTGAGACCATCGGTTTTATTTCTATCTCCTTACGGGGCAATACCGAACCTGTTGCGACTGTCTTCTTGATAATATTATTTATAGTCGGAGAAGTGGTTTCAAAAGTGACCGGTTCAGCTTTTGACTTTTTATAAAGAAAATAAATAGTACAAGCGAAAATCGTTATGAATATCACAGCAATCACGATTTTTAAAATCTTTTTCATATTTTAGATCTTTGGTTTGAATTATTTCTATACTAAATCATTATTCATCCCTAAGAGCGTCAATTGGCTTAATTCTTATGGCTCGACGGGCGGGTATCAGGCCCGCAATGGATCCGGAAATGACCAATATAGCCAAGGCAATCATGGCCACATTAAAATCGACCTGGGGATTTCTGAACATTTCAGTATTAGCACCTGATTTTATCAACATATAATTTATCCCCTCGATAATGCCCACGCCTGCAAACAAACCAAGGTATCCGGCAATCATGGTTAAAAGTACTGATTCCATGATTATCTGACTCATTATATTCCAAGGGGTGGCGCCAATAGAGCGCTGTATTCCTATCTCTTTGGTCCTTTCTTTAACAATAATCAGCATAATATTACTAACTCCTACTACTCCTGCAAATAAAGTTCCAATGCCAACAATCCAAATCAACACCCGAATCCCAGAAAAGAGGCCCTGAAATTTATTAAATTCCTTCTCAAGATTGAAAGATCCAATTGCTCGTTTATCTTCAGGGTGAATACTATGACGACTGGTCAATAAAACTTTAGCTTTTTCTTCCACGACTGAGACAGGTATATCTTCTTTCGATGTTATGGAATACCAGCCAAGAATATCACCATAGTTATATGTCATTTGAAGGGTTGTCAGTGGTATGAATATGCTTTGGTTATCAAAATCAGCTTGTTGGCCTGATCTTCTGGATTCAAAAATACCGATGACCTGAAAATATACGCCTTGTATGCGAATATATTGCCCAACAGGATATTCTGTCGCTTCAAATAATTCACGTTGTACCCTGACACCAATGACTGCAACTTTTCTTTTTTCGTCAATATCAATATCATTCAGGAACCTACCCTGAAGAATATTTACGGGATCTATTTTATAGATATCAGGATAGTCCCCCATAATATTAAACGCGCCGGTTTTAATACCTCTAACCACATTATCATTTCCTGGACCTCCGCGAGCGACTAAACGAGGTGCGATAAGATCTATTTCGGGAATATTATTTCTTAAGGCTTTTGTGTCATCATTTCTGAAATTGTAGTACCGGCCGCGTTGAAAACCTTTGTATGGCATAGTAGTTCGCTGAGGCCAAATGAATACGCTATTGGTGGCCATACTCTGGAAGTCATTATACACAGCATTTGACAGGCCAGAACCTGAGCCATGCATTATAATAAGCATAAATATTCCCCAAAACACACCAAAAGCGGTAAGGAATGTCCGCAATTTATTCTTTTGAAGTGTTGAAAATATTTCATGCCAGCGGTCTGAATCAAACATGGTGTATTTAAAATAAATCAGTTAATATGTTTAATTCTTACTCATCACGCAGTGCTTCAATAGGTCTAATGGAGGAGGCCTTTCGTGCCGGGATAAAGCCCGCAATGGCACCTGCCAGAATTAAGATAATTGTAGCACTGACAGCTACCTGGAAATTGACTTCGGGATTTTGAAAAAAATTCTGTGCCTCAGTAAAGAATGGCCTGATCAGTTCCAGAAGTCCAACGCCTGCCACTAAACCCAAGTATCCTGCAAAAGCAGTTATTAATACAGATTCCTGCAGAATCAAACTGGTTATTGACCACGGTGTAGCGCCCATGGCTTTTCTTATGCCAATTTCCTTCGTTCTTTCCTTAACTACCACAATCATGATATTACTTACGCCAACAATTCCGGCAATAAGGGTTCCAATTCCTATAATCCAGATAAAAAGACGGATGTTAGAAAACAGACTCAAAAATTTTTTGTAATTCTCAAGTGCGTTCCAGATAAAAACAGCCCTTTGGTCTTCAGGATTAAATTTGTGTCGTTTTGACAAAGTATTTCTTATATCATCCACTGTTTTCTGGCTCTCCGCGATGGATAGATCTCCAACAGTAAGAGAAATATTATTTACCCGGTTACCACGGTTAAAAACCCTCTGAGCGGTAGATACCGGGATATAAACCCTTGTCATGTCGCGATCACCGCCTTCATCGGTAAACACCCCTACTACCTTAAAGGGTATTCCGGCAACGTTAATATATTTATTCAGGGGTTCTTCGCCCTTAAACAGTGACTTTTCTACAACTTCACCAATGACTACTGATTTTCGAAATTGCTGAACGTCTATCTCATTCAGAAACCTGCCCTTCTGGACTTCTAACTGTTCAAGATATCCATAATCAGGATGACAGGCAAAAATGTCATATGTGGCGTATTCTGTTCTGTAAGATATGGTTGTATTTTCCCAAATATACAGCCGAGAGGACACGTGTTCCACATGGTCCAGCGACTCAATTGACTCATAATCTGCGTTAGTGAACTGAATATTGCGTCCGGGTTTAAGTCCTTTGTAAGCAACACTTGTGATGCCGGGATTGATCCAGATACTATTTACCGCATCTCCCTTGAATTCCTGTTTCACACCGTTTTCTAAACCCTTTCCAGAACCCAGAAGGATAATAAGCATAAAGATGCCCCATGCTACACTGAACCCGGTAAGAAATGTCCTCAGCTTATTCTTACCCATTGTATGAAATATCTCCTGCCATTTATCGAGGTCAAACATAAGGAACTGAAATTAAAATATTCACTTAATTATATTGATGATTGCCGTTTGATTCATCCATAATAATTGTACCATCATGTAGTTTGATAATCCGATCAGTTCTGTGGGCGATATCCCTTTCATGTGTGACAATAAGGACCGTGACACCCTCATCATTAATCTCCTTAAACAAATCCATAACCTCATAGGAAGTTTTGGAGTCAAGCTGACCGGTAGGTTCGTCCGCAAGGATAATTTTAGGTTTGGATATCAAAGCTCGGGCAATGGAGATACGCTGTTTCTGGCCCCCTGACAGTTCATTTGGCATATGTTCAGCCCATTCTTTGAGGTCCATTTTTTCAAGCATAGCCATAGCCATCATATTTCTCTTCTTGCGGCTGATTTTCCTGTAGTAAAGAGGCAAAGCCACATTTTCCAATGCATTCTTAAAGGAAATAAGGTTAAATGACTGGAAGACAAAACCAATATGGCTGTTTCGGAATCGGGCAGCTTTTTTTTCGCTCATATTTTTGATTTCAATCCCATCAAGGGTGTACATGCCTTCATCATGTGTATCAAGCATGCCTATGATATTAAGTAATGTAGACTTACCGGAGCCGGAACTGCCCATGATTGCTACCAACTCACCACCGGAAATTTCGAGATCAATACCTTTTAATACATGAAGACTATTTGAACCGGTGGTATAACTTTTATGAATCTTGTGAAGAGAAATCATTTTGATATGAATAAATCAAATTTTTCAGATCGAGCTATTTTCATGCCATTATAGATAACGTACTGTTAAATAATATATTATTTAATAATGACGGAGAGTTATGTGTACGATAAGTATACAGGAGGTGTACGGAGGCGATCATCCGCGGCTATTCATCCAATACTGTCTAAAAGACCTTTCTCTGATTGTCGGTAGGTCTCTTTTTTTACCCCAAGATTTGCTAAAAAATCTAGAGAGGATTATGTTCTTTATTCTGCCACCAAAAAAATCGACCATCCACCGTTTATTCATAGTTTTATTCCATGCTCTCATAGCCATGCGTTCCGACATGGAAGGATATTTCCTGTTTACGGTATCATTGCGGTTATATAGCAGCAACTCATGAAGGTTTACTTTTACCGGGCATACTTCAGTACAACTGCCACAGAGAGAGGAAGCATAACTTAAATGCCTGAATTCTTTAAATCCTTTCAGAAAGGGAGACACAACGGCTCCAATTGGACCACTGTAGGTTGTACCATAAGCATGCCCACCGATATTTCTGTAAACCGGGCAGGCATTGAGACAGGCGCCACAATGGATACATGACAGTGCACGGCGTTGCTCTTTTTGTTTTAACAATTCCGTGCGATTATTATCTAATAAGATCACATACATTTCATCCGGACCATCAGATTCATCTTCCTGCCGCGGACCAGTGATAATTGAATTATATACTGTAATTTTCTGGCCGGTACCATGTGTCGCTAACAAAGGCCAAAGTAGGTGCAAATCATCAATAGATGGTACAACCTTTTCAATTCCAGATATTACTATATGGATTCTTGGAAAAGAAAATGACATAAACCCATTGCCTTCATTTTCTGTCAAAGCTACTGCGCCAGCATCAGCTATGAGAAAGTTAGCACCACTGATGCCTGCATCAGCCGAAGTAAATTTTTCGCGAAGAAGATTCCTGACAAAATATGTTATCTCCTCGGGTGTAATATGCACTGGCGTTTGAAATCTCTCATTGAATAACGCGGCTACATCTTCTTTTGATTTATGCATGGCAGGGGTGACGATATGATAAGGATGTTCGCCGGATAATTGCACAATAAACTCGCCCAGGTCTGTTTCCTGTGGCTCAATTTTATTCTTTAGCAGGAAATCGTTTAGTTCAATCTCTTCACTGGCCATCGATTTCATCTTCACCACCATCCGGGCCTTGTGCTTTTTTAAAATATTTACAATTTCCCTTAAGGCCTCTTTAGTATTTTGTGCCCAAATGACCTTGCCGCCTTTTCGTATGAAATTTGACTCGAATTCTATCAGATACTTATCTAAATCATTTATCACGCGGTGTTTAATGACAGAACCTCTTTTTTTGGCTTTCTCGATTTCCGAAAACTGCCTTTTTCCGACAGGTACTTGTTGGTTGTAGCGTGAGATATTATAATTGATTATCTTGCGGTGTTCAAGATCAAATGCCTTGCTTTCGGAATCCCCGATAAACTTCTGATATATCTCTGAGGACATCTATGATTATTTTAAAAGTTTAGGTATTTTTTCTATTCTGATTAAATGCCTTCCTCCTTCAAAATCTGTAGAAAAAAATACTTCTACGGCATCAATGGCCTCGTCATATCCAATGAACCGGCCTGGCAGGGTAATAATATTGGCATCATTATGCAGACGAGCTAGGCGGGCGATCTCTTTATTCCAGCATATAGCAGCCCTGATATTAGCATATTTATTTGCAGTCATTGCTGAGCCATTTCCACTTCCGCAAATAATGATACCGGCTTCAAATTTATGGTCATTAACCGACCTTGCTACCGGATGTACAAAATCGGGATAATCGACACTCTCCTCTGAGTGTGTACCAAAATCCATAAAATGAAATCCTCTTGGTGTAAGGATTTTTATCAGATATTCCTTCAATTTATAACCTGCATGGTCACAACCGATGGGAATGGTTTTGTACCTATCAAACATTAATCAGTCCCTGTTCGTTTGAAGCAAAATTACTCATTAAATGATTGAAGCTATAAATTTAAATTTTCATCTTGCGTTATAAACAAAAATTTGTTTATAACTGTTTACCTTTGTTACAAAGTTGCTGGTAAATAAATGGATAACCAATATAAGGAACCTGAAATCTTTTTAACCTGTTTTTACAAAATAAAACTAAAAATAAACTAACCATTGCGACGCTGTTAATAAAACTGATTTTTTCATCATTTCTTTTTATTAACAGTATGTGTATAAAATATCAGTGTATTATTTTACAAAGGTTTAATTGCCTGAAACTTTGGTTTTCTTGTTCGTAATTCAGTAATTTATTGATAAACAAAAATGAATTAAGACTTTTATCAACACTACTAACAACCCATTAAAAATATAAATTTTATAATATAATATAATGTTATCATAATTATAGCTTGTTAAAATATAAAAAAGCATGTATGTACTAATTTTGAGAATTTTCATTCTATGCAAGATATCTTAACCCAATAATTAAGAACCAATAAATGGATATTGCTTCAAAAATATTGAAGTTAAAGAAAATAAAAAAAGCAATTATTCTTTCTCATTATTATCAGATATCTGATATTCAGGATATTGCAGATTTCATTGGAGATAGTTTAGGGCTGGCACATAAAGCGATGGAATCTGATGCTGAAATTATTGTCTTTGCCGGTGTACGCTTCATGGCAGAAACAGCAAAAATATTAAATCCAAATATCAAAGTTTTAATTCCTGATGTTCAGGCCGGATGTTCACTTGCTGATTCTTGTCAGCCAGAAGAATTCAAAAAATTCATAGAACATTATCCAAATCATTTAGTTATCACTTATATTAATAGTTCTTCTATAATAAAAATGATGTCCGATATAATATGTACATCAGGTAATGCCATCCCTATAATTGAATCGTTTCCAAAAGACCAAAGGATTATTTTTGGGCCGGATAAGAATCTTGGTGGATATATAAACAGGAAAACTGGCAGGAATATGGTCCTTTGGAATGGAACTTGTGAGATACATGACATCCTTTCTACCGGCAAAATAATCGAACTGAAGATAAAAAATCCAAATGCAAAGTTGATAGCTCATCCTGAATGTAAAGCTCAGGTTTTAGAATTAGCTGATTTTGTGGGTTCCACGAACGCTATGTTGAATTTTAGTAAAACAGATTCAGCAAAACAATACATTGTAGCAACAGAAACGGGAATTATTCATCAGATGAAAAAAGCATCACCCCATAAAGACTTTATTATTGTTCCCTCAGACGAAACCTGCGCTTGCAATGATTGTCCTTATATGAAAATGAATACAATGGAAAAGCTTATGAGGTGTCTCGAAAAAGAATCTCCAGAAATCATTCTCTCGGAGGATATATTAAAAAAAGCATTAAAACCCATTGAAAAAATGATGGAGATATCGAGGGAATTAAATATGATAAAATGAGCAAATATTGGTTAGTTATAATATGCATGTTGATTTTTAAATGGATTGTTGCTCAGGAAAATAAAATCATTCCTGACGGGTACAATATGTTCTATTATTCCAATGGCCAGATCTCAAGTGAAGGCTATATGGTAAAGGGTCAACCGGATGGATATTGGAAGACATTTTATGAGAATGGGATTCTGAAATCAGAAGGGAATAGAAAAAACTTTGAATTAGATAGTTTGTGGAAATTTTATGACGAGAAGGGCAGAACGATACTCGAAATAAATTATGCTAATGGTAAAAAAAATGGTATAAGAACTACATTCAGTGACAAAGAGAAAATGGAAGAAAAATTCAAGGATGATATAAAACAGGGACTGACAACATTTTATTATCCTGATGGAAAGATAAGGCAAACAATACCATTTGTCGATGGTCTTGAAAACGGCATAGCTATGGAATATACCCAAGAAGGCATCGTCATTGGATTGGTTGAATATAAAAAAGGATTTGTTGTTAACCGTGAACGAATTAACCGAAAGGATGTCAATAATTTAAAACAGGGTCCATGGAAGTTCTTTTATGATAATGGTATAGTCAGAATGGAAGGTACCTATACCAATGACAAACGAAACGGTTATTTCAAGGAGTATGACCGCAACAGAAATCTGGTTAGTGTGAGTAAATATATTAATGATCTGCTTCAGGAGGATGTTGCGGAAATTGCGGATTTGGATGTCCGGACAGATTATTATCCGAATGGAAAAATTAAAACAGTTGCCAGCTTTAAAAATAACATTCCTGAAGGTGTCAGGAGGGAGTATGCAGAGGATGGAAAAATCAACAGAGCTTTTATTTTTAAGGAAGGCGTTATAACAGGCGAAGGTATCATTTCTGAGACCGGAATCAAGGAAGGTCCGTGGAAGGAATATTTCAACGACAGATCATTGCAGGCTGAAGGAAGGTATTCTAATGGAAAAAGGATCGGGGAATGGAAATTTTATTACCCAGGTGGCACTCTTGAGCAGACAGGAGCCTATACTTCAGGAGATCCGGAAGGCACCTGGACATGGTATTATCCCTCAGGAAACCTCCTCAGAGAGGAAAATTATTTAAATGGCCTTCCAGATGGTAATGTCGTTGAATATGATGATGACGGTACTCTTATTAGTCAAGGACAATATATTGAAGGATATGAAGATGGAAAATGGATCTATGAAATGGGGATTTACAGGGAGGAAGGATATTACCGGAATGGACTGCGAAATGGTCAATGGAAGTCCTATTACTCTGATGGGACAAAGCTTTTTGAAGGAGAATACATTGATGATAATCCAAATGGTAAGCATATTTTTTATTGGGAGAATGGACAAATCAAAGACGAAGGCCGCTATGTCATGGGTATTAAAGAAGGAGATTGGATTAAATACAATTATGATGGGACTCCTTTCCTGATTATTACTTATAAAAATGGGACAGAGATAAAATATGATGGTGTTAAGATTAAACCATTGATGGAAGAAGGCGTGGAAATATCTTCACCAGAAGGGAAAGAATAGTAAAGGATTTAAAGAATTTGAAAAAAGGTTTATGGAAAACAGGCCAAATCGCATTTATGTATATCTGCCATTTTTATTGGCGATATTTCTGGTAACGGGTCTTTATTTGGGAATGAAGTTACAAAATCCATCTCTGGAAAGGAACCCGACATTCAGTGACACGTCCAGGGATAAGCTAGGTAATGTTGTACACTATATAAAACAAGATTATGTTGATTCTGTAAATAAAGATAAACTTGAGGTTGATGCCATCAATGGTATGCTCCGTAACCTGGATCCGCATTCGCAGTATATCAGCTCCGAAGAACTTAAAGAAGTGAATGAACCACTGAAGGGCAATTTCGAAGGCATAGGCGTGGAGTTCCGGATAATCAAGGATACCATAGTCATTTTACATGTCATTCCTGGTGGTCCGTCTGAAAAAATTGGCCTAAATCAAGGAGACCGAATTGTTAAGATTGACGATACCACGTATGCTGGTGTAAAGATCGCCAATAGCGATGTGATCAAACATCTTAAAGGAGAAAAAGGAACAAAAGTCAAGGTAAGTATATTGCGCCAAAATGTCCCTCACCTGATGGATTTCATTATCACCAGAGATATTATTCCCCTGTATAGCATTGATGTTTCATACATGGTTGATGGTTCAATTGGATATATTAAACTGAGTCGGTTCTCCGCTTCAACACCTGAGGAATTTGATGCGGCATTGGCTAAGCTTGAAGGTCAAGGTATGACACGACTGATTCTTGACCTACGGGATAATGTCGGTGGTTATCTGGAATCAGCCATTCGTTTAGCGGATGAATTTCTTGGCAACAGGAAGCTGATTGTTTACACTGAAGGTAATAACCGTCCCAGGCAATATGCTTTCGCTTCGAATCGTGGGAAATTTGAAAAACAGCCGCTGGTAATTCTGGTTGATGAAGGTTCGGCATCAGCCAGTGAAATATTGGCTGGTGCTATACAGGATAATGACAGGGGGTTGATCATTGGCAGAAGGTCGTTTGGAAAAGGTCTTGTTCAGGAGCAGATCGAATTATCCGACGGTTCGGCATTAAGGCTTACCGTAGCAAGATATTATACTCCAACCGGACGGTGCATTCAAAAGCCATATAGAGATGGCATTGAACAATATGAAAATGAATTCCGGAATCGCTTTCATAATGGCGAACTTCAGCATCCTGACAGCATTCGCTTTCCGGATTCACTGAAATATACTACACCCGGAGGAAAGGTTGTTTATGGCGGTGGAGGTATTATGCCTGATATATATGTTCCCATACAGACCGGAAAGGAATATATCTATTATAACCAGCTTATCAACAAAGGCATCTTTTATCAATTTGCTTTTGATTATACTGATAATAAGAGAGAAAATATAAAAGGGATTTACCCTTCTGTTGATGTCTATATAAAAAATTTTTCAATCGATAATCCATTGCTTACTGATTTTATCACTTATGCTGAGGAAGACAGTGTAAGACGCGATGATGCTGGTGTTCGCGCCACATCAGATCTTATCAAAACATTACTAAAAGCTTTTATAGGACGCGAGATATACAGTGATGAGGCATTTTATCCTATATACAATCAGAGTGACACAATTTTTCTTAAAGCTGTTGAAGAGCTTAGCAAAAACTGATGATAATGCGAAAAATATCATTATCTTTATGTTGTCGAATATTTTATAAATTTTAAATTCATTAAAACCATGGCTTTTGAATTACCCCCATTACCTTATGAAATAGATGCTCTGGAACCGTTTATTTCCAAAAAAACATTGGAATTTCATTATGGCAAGCATCATATGGCCTATGTCAACAACCTGAACAGGCTTGTACCTGGTACGGCGTTTGAGCAAAGCACACTGGAAGATATCATCAAAAAAGCTGAAGGTGGTATTTTCAACAACGGTGCACAGGTTTGGAATCATACATTTTACTGGAATTGTCTCTCTGGTGGTGGTGGTGAGCACACCGGCAGGCTGATTGAAGCCATCAGGGGAAGTTTTGGATCTTTTGAAGATTTCAAAGTTAAATTCACTAACGCTGCTGTAACACTTTTTGGTTCCGGTTGGACCTGGTTGGTAAAAACATCTGATGGCAAACTGGAGATCATTCAGGAGAGTAATGCCGGAAATCCATTACGAAAAGGTCATACGCCATTGCTCACATGTGATGTATGGGAACATGCATATTACCTTGATAAACAGAACAGGCGTCTGGATTATATCAATGATTTCTGGAATATTGTAGATTGGAAAGCAGTAGAAGCCAGATTCTGATATCAGGATTATTCCGGATATCATTCTACCGTTACTGATTTAGCCAGATTTCTTGGCTGGTCTACATTGCAATTGCGCAAAATGGCGATGTGATAAGCAAGAAGCTGCAATGGTATAGTTGCCAGCACTGGAACAAGAAACTCTTCAGTTTCGGGTATCTCTATGGAATAATCAGCCAGATCTTTTACAGTGACCTCTCCCTCGGTGATGATGGCAATAATTTTGCCTTTTCTAACCTTAACTTCCTGGATGTTTGATACAACCTTATCGTATGTTCCCTTATTGGTTGCAATAACTACAACCGGCATAGCTTCATCAATCAGGGCAATAGGTCCATGTTTCATTTCTGCAGCGGGATAACCTTCGGCATGGATGTATGATATTTCTTTAAGTTTTAGAGCTCCTTCAAGTGCTACAGGGAAGTTATATCCTCTTCCCAGGTAAAGGAAGTTACGGGTATCCTTATAATTCTCGGCAATTTTTTTTATGAGATCATTGGATTGAAGAACCCTTTCCACTTTTTCAGGTAAGTGATCTAATTCATTGATTATATGAAAATATCTTGATTTTGGGATAGTTCCTTTTTTATTGGCAATCTGCAGGGCCATTAGTGTGAGTATGGTAATCTGTGCTGTAAAGGCTTTTGTAGAGGCAACGCCGATTTCCGGACCGGCATGAGTGTATGATCCAGCATGTGTAGCTCTGGCAATTGAAGATCCGACAACATTGCATATTCCTATTATGGTTGCACCCTTTGATTTAGCCATTTCAATAGCTGCCAGTGTATCGGCTGTTTCACCCGACTGGGAAATAGCGATGACAATATCATTTTCGCAAATTACAGGATTACGGTAACGGAATTCCGATGCATATTCTACTTCAACGGGAATGCGGGCCAGGTCTTCAAACAGGTATTCACCAACCAGGGCGGCATGCCAGGATGTTCCACAACCCAACAAGATTATACGTTTGGCATTGATTAACTTCTGCATGTAGTCACTTATGCCCCCCAGAGAGATTATTCCGTTCTTTGCATCCAAACGGCCACGCATACTGTTACGTATCGACATGGGTTGTTCAAAAATTTCTTTAAGCATAAAATGGTCGAAACCGCCTTTCTCTAATGCGCTTAAACTCATTTCCAGGGTTTCAATATATGGGGTTTTATCGATGTTTTTTATAGTTTTTATTTTTAGCACATCATTTCTTCTGGCGATGGCGATTTCTTCATCATTAAGATAAACAACATCTTTCGTGTACTCAATAATTGGTGTCGGATCGGAAGCAATAAAAAATTCACCGTTACCGATACCAACAACCAGCGGACTGCTTTTACGGGCAGCAATCAGCATGTCGGGATCTTTTTTTGAAATGATGACGATAGCATATGCCCCAACAACCTGGTTCAGTGCAATTTGAACAGCTTCAATCAGATCTACATGTTCATTGATCTGAATATCTTCGATTAATTGAATAAGAACTTCTGTGTCGGTCTCACTTACAAAGCTGTGGCCTCTTTTTATCAGCTCTTTTTTCAGGGATGCATAATTTTCAATGATGCCATTATGAATAATAGCCAAATTATGCGATTGTGAGAAATGAGGATGAGCATTAATTTGATTGGGTTCACCATGTGTCGCCCAGCGTGTATGTGCAATACCTGTTGTGCCGGAAATATCTTTTCCCTGAATATAGGCTTCAAGTTCTGAGACCTTGCCTTTGTTTTTGTATAATTTCAGATTCTCATCAAGTAAAACAATGCCGGCACTGTCATAGCCCCTGTATTCCAGCCGGTAGAGTCCGTTTATCAGTATGGGATATGCCTGTTTAGGTCCAATATATGCCACGATACCGCACATAGGTCAATAATTAGGTTTGGTATAAACGAGGCGGAGCTTCAAACTATCCTGAGGGTTGGAGGGGCCATTAAGTACTACACGCCCGGCATTCAGTGAAGCTCCTGCAATCATGAGATAGAGGCCATTGTTGGGATCATTTTCATTAAGGATATCCTGGAGATGCCGAGTAATCCTGAAACGGTATGAGTTGTTCTGATATTTTCCATCAAAGTAAAGCTCACTTTCATACTCATCAGGTAAAAAGTCAATTTTACCTTCATCGGTAATACTAAATAAGGACAAATTTGAGGGTGGAGTTAACGAATTTTCAGGATCATTGTTTTTAAATATCAGCTGGGCTTCATTTAAAGCTATTTTATAATCTTTTACCCAGTTCATCAGATAGGGAAAGAATATTTTAGTCTTCACCCCCCCCATACATTGAAGATAGATTTTTTGATTTCCCAGAGCTGTATCACCTACGAGAAGCTGGTTCTGGAATTCGTTTGTGGCATCAGCATAACCATAATGGTTATAATTTCCAAATCGTTGTAATGATGTGCTATTAATGGCGACTCTGTATACGAGGGAATCATTATCATCATTATGATAATACAAATATATCGTAGAATATGAGCTTGAAAAGTTCATGTAAAGAATAGCCCCGGTGCCGGGCGTATTTACAGGATCTGCGCTGATATAGAGGCCTTTAAAAATTGTTTTGAAAGAACTATTGCTGGCCAGAACATCAGCAGATGCAGTCAGAACTTTATTTCCGAGGGTAGTATTCATGGGGATACGAAGCTGGGCTTTATAGGGCTCCTCATCAATCCAGACAGTATCATTTGGTTTTGGTTGAAAAGTAAAATCAGCAAGAAGAGAAGGATCATAAGCCAGGGATTGATTAGAATAATAGGAGGTGTCAATGTCAAGGCTGTCAACCAGTTCGTAAATTTTAACAGTTTGTGATGTGAGTGTGTCCCCGTAGTATCCAGCATATGAAAGAACCATAGTCATTGAGTCACACTGTGGATTAGCGCCAAAGTCAGGTGCGGAAACAGACATGGCAATCTGAGTATAGACACCAGCTGTAGTTTTACCAAAAACCATGTCATAGATGGATCCCAGAAGGGTGGTTGTTGTGCGGTCGGTCCTGACAGAATCTTCCAGTACAGAGTAGGCTACCACCGTTGTGGTATCGCTGAATTCAACTGATAGCGGATTTTTACCGACCAGATCAAGACCAATTGCCTGAGGTTCCTTTTTGCAGGCAATTGTAAATAAAAGAAGAAATGGCAATAAAACAGATGTTGTCTTGTAAGTAATCCTGATGGTCATCAATTTCATGGTTTTGTTGGATAACGGTAAGAGTGAAAAGATTATTATCAGGAGACAACTCTTTCGCTAAGGATTTTATCGTAAAAATCGGAATAGAGGTCAATATATTTATCCGAAGTCTGATGTTTCAAATAGGGTTTTCCTGAGGCTTTCAGATACTCCATGATTTCAGGATGTATTTTATCACTGCCAAGGATAATGGCTTCTGAAAAATCGATAGCCGCTTTAGTTAAATTAATATAATTTGGTTTTTTGTAATGTTTGACATCTTTTTCAGTGATTCCTTCCATTTTTATTTTTTTTGCGAAACTATTGCTAAGGCTTTCCTGAAAGTCGTCATCATATATCGAATAAATCACTTGGGCCTCACTGAAAAGAGGATTGTCGATATAGGCTTTTTTCATGTATAGAGGAATAAGGCTTGTCATCCAACCATGGCAGTGCACAATATCCGGAGCCCAGCCAAGTTTTTTAACAGTTTCGATCACGCCACGTGAAAAAAAGATTGCTCTCTCATCATTATCTTCAAAAAATTTACCGCTTTTATCCTTGAAAATGAATTTTCTCTGGAAATAATCTTCATTATCGATAAAATAAATTTGCATTCTGGCTGATTGAATGGAAGCCACCTTGATAATCAATGGATGATCAGTATCATCGATGATGATATTCATTCCTGAAAGACGAATAACCTCGTGAAGTTGATTTCTCCGTTCATTAATATTTCCGAAGCGGGGCATAAATGTCCTGATTTCTTTACCTCTTTCCTGGATACCCTGTGGAAGGTAGCGACCGATGAACCCCATAGGGCTTTCCTTTAAATATGGCATGATTTCTTGGTTGACAAAAAGAACCTTGGGTTTTTCCATGGTGAGATGATTTTCATTTGGAGTGTGCAAAGGTAGTAATAATTTATCAAACAGTCACCATTAACCATTTCTTATTAATTCATTATTACGACTTTATATGTTAGATATAGCATCAATCATCAAAATTTCGTTAAAACTCAGGTATTTATCTCATAATATCTTTAAAGACAACAACTTGATTTGATAATAGGGAAGGCTTATGAAAATTCCTGTCATTTTATTTGGCTACATTAAAATTAATTTAAATTTGTCTGTTATTTTATTAACAAAACATTAAACCGAGTTGATTATGATTAACAAGATGATTGCCGGCATGTTACCATATATGCCAAAAAAATTAGTTTGGATATTTTCAAAGAGATATATAGCGGGTGAAACTTTGCAAGATGCTTTAAAGGTGTCGAAGGATTTGAATGCACTTGGGATCAAGGTCACAATTGATATGCTTGGCGAGTTTATAACCAATCTGGACCAGGCAGAACAAAATAAGAATCAGTATCTTAATCTTATTAATATAGCCCAACAAAATAAAATTGATGGCAATTATTCCATCAAACCAACTATGTTTGGGCTATTGCTTGACAAAGAAGTATGTTACACCAATGTCAGGGAAATTGTGCGAAAAGCTGCTGAATTCAACAACTTTGTACGTGTCGACATGGAAGATTCTTCTTGCACCGATTATGAGATTGAATTATTCTGCAAACTAAAAACGGAATTTCCCCAAAATGTAGGACTTGTGGTTCAGGCTTACATGAGGCGGACATTAGATGATTTGAAGAATCTGATTGATCTTCACACCCGGGAAATTCCCCTTAATTATCGGTTATGCAAGGGTATATACGTTGAGCATCCGTCGATAGCATATAAAAAATATAAAGAAATCAACCAGCACTTTCTGGAAGATCTGGAGTTCATGTTCAAAAATGGCATTTATCCGGGTATTGCCACACATGATAAACCGCTAATCGAGGGATCCTATGTGCTACTGAAGAAATACAACGTTCCCCCAGATGCCTATGAATTCCAAATGTTGTATGGTGTTACACCTGAACTCCGTGCATCTATTGTCGCCAAAGGCCATACAATGCGTGTGTACGTGCCGTTTGGCGAGGAATGGTTTAGTTATTCTACCCGTCGTTTGAAAGAAAATCCAAAGATGGCCATGCTCATTATCAAAGCCATTTTTATCAGGAAGTAGTGCTTGTTGGCTCTATTTAGCCATTATCTTTTCAATCTCTTTCACTGTTTTTGGTACGGGTTTTCCGAGCACGTAACACCCATTTTTCGTTACCAGGATATCATCTTCGATGCGCACACCGCCGGTATCCCTGTATTCATCAATTTTCTTATAGTTGATGAAATCGGTGAATTTCTTTTCTGATTTCCATTGCTCAATCAGTTCAGGTATGAAATAAATGCCTGGTTCAACCGTCAGTACAAAGCCGGGCTGGAGTTTTCTAGCCAGACGCAGAAAGGCGAGTCCAAATTGTTCGCTACGGTTTACAGTGTTGTCGTACCCTACAAAATTCTCTCCAAGGTTTTCCATATCATGCACGTCAAGACCCATCATGTGACCCAGTCCATGGGGGAAGAAAAGGGAATGGGCTCCATTACTGACAGCTTCTTCCACATTACCCTTCATGATGCCCAGCTCTTTTAATCCTGATGCAACTGTTTTGGCGGCCAGGAGATGGACTTCTTTATAATATATTCCGGGTTTTATGGCCCCGATTGCCTTCAAATTGGCGTCGAGCACGATTTGATAAATGGCTTTTTGTTTTGGATTAAAAATACCTCCAACGGGAACTGTCCTGGTGATGTCGCTGGAGTAATGGAGTTCTGATTCAGCTCCGGAATCAATGACCACCATTTTGTCCTTTATGAGTTTGTTCCCGTGATAATGGTTATGCAACGTTTGCCCGTTGATAGTGAGAATTATTGGAAAAGATACCGGACCACATTTAGACAGGGATATTCCCTCCATAACTCCGGCAATTTCGCGTTCGTAAACACCGGGCATAGCCATTTTCATGGCAGTAATATACATTTCATACGTCACATCCAGGGCTTTTTCAATCTCGATGATCTCACCTTCGTCTTTAACTGACCTGAGAGTGACTACAGCTTTTATCAGTTCCTCTGAAACATAGTCCCTTACCCGGGCCGTAAGGAGACCAAGAAGTTGTTTCAGCAGAATGGTATGTTCACCCCTGTAAGGAGGAAGGAAATGGATTTTTCTGCCGCTTGTTATAGCCTGCTGGAGGAAGGCCCCAAGTTCGCCAAAAGGAGCTGTGTAATTAATCCCCACTTTTTTAGCCAAGTTCTTTATAAGGGGCTGTGGCCCCATCCAGATGATGTCATCCATGGTGACATCATTTCCGAAAATATAATCCTTATCATTTTCAATATCCATTATTCCGGCCATGTCAGGATGATCCAGACCGAAGAAATAAAGAAAATTGCTGTCCTGACGGAAAGGATAAGTATTTCCAGTATAATTCATAGCCGATTCACTGTTGCCGAGTAATAAAACCAGGCCTGATTTCAGCTGTGACCGTAAGCGGCTTCTACGGTCGATATAAACTTTTTTATCAAACATAATAGTTAATGATTTAGTTACTTAATTGTTATCCAAATTCAGTTCAATAGTTGTCCGATGTCATTGATTTTTATGGTTAGTCATCAGGGATTCAATTTCATTAGCTTCGATTGGAATGTTTTTCATCAGATTAACCGGGATATCTCCTACCATGATGTTATTTTCCAGCCTGACGCCAATATTTTCTTCAGGGATGTAAATAGCTGGTTCCAGTGTCAGTATCATTCCTTTACAGAATGGCACATATTTGCCCCCTGGGTCATGAACATCCAGGCCAACAGGATGACACACACCGTGCATCAGGTATTTGCTGAACAACGGTTTGTCGGGATTCTGATTTTGAACATCTTCATCGCTGAACAGCCCAAGACCAATCAGTTCCTTTTCAGTCAAACGGTTGACTTCATGGTTTATTTCGTCAATACTGTTACCGGGAACATACAGGCCGGTTGCATTTTGCTGGACTCTTAAAACGGCATCATAAACCTGATGCTGGCGCATGCTGAATTTTCCGTTAACCGGGATAGTGCGTGTGCAGTCGGCAGCATAATTGGCATATTCAGCTCCAAAATCCATCAGTAACAAATCGCCATTTTGACAAATATTGTCATTTTGGTGATAATGCAAAGCCAGGGCATTTTTCCCTGAGGCAATGATCGGCTGGTAAGCGTGACCGTTAGAGCCATTACGGATAAATTCGTGTGTGATCTCGGCTTCCACTTCATATTCCATGATACCCGGTCTGACAAACCGAAGCAGACGCCGGAAAGCTTTTTCAGTCAGATCACAAGCGATCTGGATCAGTGCCACCTCTTCCGGTTCTTTTACAAGTCGCAGGGAAGTGAGCATAGGGGCCAGCCTTTCATAGGTGTAAACCGGAAAATTGTCCTTCAAATATCTGGCAAAACGCAGATCTTTTGATGGGACTTCTGTAGAGAGCTTAATGTACTCATTCTGATTCAGATACACCGTATTGGCATAATACATCAGGTCGCGGAAAGTGATCTCAAAGTCGTCGAGCCACATCACCGTTTTAATACCTGATATTTCCTGGATCTCCCGTTCAGTATATTTATGGCCCTGCCATGTCGTCAATTGTTCATCTGCTTTGATGGTGAAGATGATTTCGCGGAATTTCACATTGGGATGGTTCGGACATATCGTAAGGATGCATTTTTCTTGGTCCAGTCCGGTAAGGTAAAAAATATCAGAATGCTGCCGAAACGGAAAATACTGATCGCCGTTTCTTAGCAGTTCATCATTGGAATGCATCACTACCAATGCATTCGATTTAATCATCTTTATCAATTTTTCTCTGTTCCGGATGAACAGGTTTTTATTTATTGCCGTATATCTCATAATGTCTATAATCTATTTATACTGTTTAAAAATTACCGATTATATTTGTTAATAAATTAACATTACATAAATTTGCCTCCCCTAGTTACAAAAGAACTAAATTTTCAATACATACGGGCTATTCTATCCGATAAATTTTTGATAATTAAAAGTATAAATCCTATGATAAGATATTCTTCACTGACTAAAAAGTTTATCATGGCCTTTGCGGGGCTTTTCCTGATCCTTTTCCTTCCTGTTCATCTCGGCATCAATTTATTGATATTACCTATTACGGAAAATCATCGGGAGCTATTTGATGTAGCAGTAAAATTTATGACCACGAACCTGTTAACTAAAGTGTTTGAGATATTTTTATTTGCCGGCTTTATCATTCATATTTTTTATGGTGTGGTCTTACAAATCCAGAACTGGCGGGCAAGGCCCAAACGTTATAAAGTGGAGGGCTGGTCACACACCTCTTTTTTCTCAAAATTCATGATACATACAGGTGTTATTATTTTCATCTTCCTTATAATTCATTTTATTAATTTTTATTTCGTTAAACTGGGCATAACCCAACCACCACAGGGCGATGCTGTCGTTGTTTCAAAACATGATTTTTACAATATGGCCGTTAATCTTTTTTCAAATACGGGCTATTCCGTTTTATATATCCTCCTGCTCCTGTTTGTGGGATTTCACCTGAACCATTCTATCCAGTCGGCTTTTCAGTCATTGGGTCTGAATCACAGCAAGTACACTCCGGCGATAAAATGGATAGGGAATATCTACTCCATCGTCATTACCGTCGGATTTATAGTTATTCCTTTATATTTCATTATTTCCTGATAGTTTATAATTAAAATTTTCAAAATCAGAAACCATGACAAAACTTGATGCTAGAATACCTGAAGGCCCCTTGGCAGAAAAGTGGACGCGATACAAGAACTCGGCCAGGCTGGTCAATCCTGCTAACCGCAAGAGGCTTGACATCATCGTTGTGGGAACCGGCATAGCCGGAAGCGCTGCCGCATCGTCTCTTGGAGAGTTGGGATATAACGTTAAGGTTTTCTGTTTTCAGGATATGCCCCGCAGAGCCCATTCCGTTGCTGCCCAGGGAGGCATCAATGCTGCCAAGAACTATAAGAATGACGGTGACAGTGTGTACAGGTTATTTTATGATATGATCAAGGGCGGGGATTACCGTGCCAGGGAGGCCAATGTATACCGTGCCGCAGAAGTCAGTAATGACACTATTGATCATCTTACAGCCCAGGGAGTTCCCTGGGGAAGGGAATATGGCGGGACGCTTGCCAACAGGTCCTTTGGTGGAGTGCAGGTGTCACGTACATTTTATGCCAAAGGGCAGACAGGTCAACAGGTATTGCTTGGCACTTATTCGGGCCTTTGCAGGCAGATAAGCCAAGGCACCGTGACCATGTACCCGCGTCGTGATATGCTTGACCTGGTTGTTATCGATGGAAAAGCACGGGGCATCATTACCAGAAACCTTGTCACAGGAGAAATCGAGCGCCATTCGGCACATGCTGTCGTTCTGGCCACAGGTGGTTATGGTACGATCTACTATCTGTCGACCCTCGCTGTTAACTCCAATGCCAGCGCTGCATGGGCCGCTCATAAACGGGGTGCTTTCTTTGGTAATCCAAGCTTTGTCCAGATACATCCTACCAGTATCCCGGTTTTAAATGAATATCAATCCAAGCTCACCCTGATGTCGGAGTCGCTCAGGAATGACGGAAGGATTTGGGTTCCAAAAGAGAAAGGCGATAAGCGTAAACCGAATGATATTCCCGAAGAGGAAAGGGATTATTACCTTGAAAGAAGGTATCCTACTTATGGGAACCTTGTCCCGCGCGATGTCGGTTCACGTGCAGCAAAGGAACGCTGTGATGCTGGTTATGGCATTGGTGACACCGGTTTGGCCGTATATCTGGATTTTAGAGATGCCATAAAGAAAAAAGGGAAGAAAGTCATTGAAGATAATTACGGTAATCTTTTCGAATTGTATGAAACGATTACCGGTATGAATCCTTACGAGGAGCCCATGCGCATCTATCCTGCAGGACATTATACCATGGGGGGACTATGGGTAGATTACAGCCTCATGACCACTGTACCCGGCCTTTTTGCCATAGGTGAATCAAATTTTTCCGATCATGGTGCCAATCGATTGGGAGCCAGCTCTTTGATGCAGTGTGCCGGGGACGGTTATTTTATCCTCCCCTATACGATTAGCGATTACCTTGCCGGAGAAATCCGGACCCCGGGATTTTCAACACAGACGCCGGAATTCGACGAAGCTGAAAAATCGGCAAAGGGAAAGATAGAAAGATTATTTGCAGTTAATGGGAAACAGACTGTCACTTCTTTTGCCAGGCGGCTGGGCAAGATCATGTGGGATTATTGCGGCATGGCCCGAAATGAGGAAGGATTAAAGAAAGCATTGGCGATGGTGGCGGAGTTGGAAAAGGGGTTTTGGCATGATGTACGAGTTCCTGGTACAGCTGAAGATTTGAACCAGGAGTTGGAGAAAGCAGGCAGGATAGCCGATTTCTTCGAGCTGGCTAAACTTATGATCACCGACGGTCTTGACCGGAAGGAATCATGCGGCGCGCATTTCCGTGAAGAGAGCCAGACTGAAACCGGAGAGGCCAAACGCGACGACCATCATTATGCCTATGTGGCTGCTTGGGAATACCAGGGTAAAGATCAACCACCAAAGCTGCACAAGGAACCGCTTGTGTTCGAAAATGTTGAGTTGAAAGAAAGAAGTTATAAATAATTAATCATACATACCATGAAGGTAAAACTGAGAATCTGGCGGCAGAAAAGCGCTAAGGCCAAGGGTAAATTTATGGATTATATCCTGGATGACGCATCACCGGAAATGTCATTCCTCGAGATGTTGGATGCACTGAATAAGAAGCTGATCGAGAAAGGGGAAGAGCCGGTGGCATTTGATTACGATTGCCGTGAGGGTATATGCGGGTGTTGTGGTTTATATATAAACGGGAGACCGCATGGCCCTGAGAAACATGTGACCACCTGCGAGCTGCACATGCGGTCATTCAGGGACGGAGCGACCATCATTGTCGAACCATGGCGTGCCAGGGCATTTCCGGTCATAAAAGACCTTATTGTCGACAGGAGCGCCTTTGAAAAGATTTTGATAGCAGGTGGTTTCATCAGCGTTGATGCAGGCCAAGCACCTGAAGCCAATTCATTCCTTGTACGAAAAGACAAAGCCGACGAAGCCTACGACGCAGCAACATGTGTCGGTTGCGGCGCATGCGTGGCGGCCTGTAAGAATGCCTCAGCCATGCTCTTCGTGTCGGCTAAAATATCGCAATATGCGCTTTTACCGCAGGGACAGGTAGAAGCGATGGACAGAGTGCAGCGCATGGTAGCCAAGATGGACGAACTGGGATTCGGTAACTGTACCAACACTTATGCCTGCGAAGCCGAATGTCCTAAAGGAATAAAGATCACCAATATTGCCCGCATGAACAGGGAGTTCTTTAAAGCTAAGATAGCCGCACAAAAGGAAGATGTAGGCATATGATGATGACCAACTAAGATATCAGATACCTGATATCTGATATTTGATATGAATTTATAAAATAATGGGATTTAATCCGGGTGAGAGCCGGGCGAGAATCCCATTTTTTTTATAGTTTAAAAAAATTACTTGATATATTCAAAATAATTAATTATATTTGGGAGATTTAAAAGGTGCTTAAATGAATCAGTTTGATTTGTGAATTAATCTCCTCTTATGAAATCTCTCTACGCATCAGGTGTTTTAATCATCATTTTTTTTGTATCACTTTTCTCAGCGGGAAAAGTTAATCAAAGACGTCTTTTAATCAGTTATCCTGATACTCCTGCTTTATCTGACACATTATTTCCTCCTGCTTCTCTGAATGTTGATCCTTTAACTCTGATTTCCACCTGGCAAGCTCCGGTTGGTATGTTCATGAATAAAACCAGAAACTCAGGTGATCTGGAAACCAATGAATACGTCTTACTTGGATACAATGTTTATCTCGATGATTCACTCGCCGGTTTTACTACTGATACTCTTTTTCAGTATGATCCTGCATATATTGCCTGGGGGCAGGCATATATTTCTGCTGTGAGTGCTGTTTATGATTCGGGCATTTCGGATAAAATTTATTATTCCTGGGTTTCGGTTTATTTACCACCACCTGTCAATTTACAGATTCCTGCTATGGCAACTATTCCACAACTGAGATGGGACCCACCGGTGTATACTTATAATAAATATGGAGTAAATTATGGAACTATAATAGCCTATAATATTTATCGCTTTGGGAATATGATTGGGAGTACGTATAGTGATGTTTTTGAATATTATGACTATGACTGTGTTCCGGGATATAATTCCTATCATGTGACTGCTGTATATGGCCAGCCGACACCCGGTGAATCAATGAAAGAGGGTCCGGTAGTATGTGAAACGCCTTTAATAGTTAGTTTTTATGGTGTTGTCAGGCAGGGAGGGACGCTATTACCTCTTGCAGGAGTCTGGGTAGAAGCTGATAATTACACAACCTACACCAATGACTTGGGAGGATATCATATAGACTTACCTTCAGGAATCTATAATGTAAGCTATGAAAAACCGGGTTATTCAGGTCAAGGCTTTCCGCTCGTGATAACAGGTGAGGTTGTTATTAATATTACACTTTATGAATTTTTATTACCACCGCAAAATCTTATTTGTAATTCCATGATTGGTACAATAAGATGGCTCCCGCCTCTGTTGCTTGATACATCGGTTTATTTTAATTGTATTGAAGGTGGAGAAATCCCATTAGGTTGGTTGCAGGATTATTTGCAGGGATCAACGGGATGGGAAGTCTATGGCGGAAGTCCTTCAGGCATCCCTGATGCGGCCTATTCAGGTCAGTATAATCTTTCCTTTTTTGGTGAGCCCGGTACAACAAAGTTAATCACATCCGGAATTCATCTTGGCAATGCCATGCTTCCGAGGCTTCATTTCTGGTATACAAAACTATCCGGCAGTGCTTCAAGCGAACTCATTATGTACTATAAGCGGTCTCCCAATGGTCCATGGCATCACTTGGAAACGATCACCGATAGTGTACACGAATGGACTGAATGTGTTATCGACCTGCCGGATCCAACAGATAATTATTACATAGGATTTACTGGTAAAATAACTCAATATGGCAATCCGGGAATATGTATTGATGATGTGGGAATAACATCCGGTTATGTTCCCGATAATGACAATAATGAAAGATCATTCGAATGCTATAATGTATATCTTGATAGTGTATGGATTGCTTCTACAACAGAAACATATTATTATTATCATGACTTACTCGGTATCGGGCAAACCCATATTGTCGGTGTTGATGCACAATATTCAACAGGTCACTCAAGTGTAATACAGGATTCAATAACATATTATACCTGTGATTACTTTAATCCACCTGGGTGTTTTGAGGGATTTGTATATCAAGGCTCAGCATTACTTACTTGGGGATGTCCTACTGAAGTAGATCGTTGGGATTTTCTTGGTTATAAAATTTGGCGTAATGGCGAAGTGATTAATAAAGAGCTTATAACTGAATCGCCATATTATGATCATCCCTGGCCATGCGGCACATTTTATTATAATATGACGGCTGTATATATTGGGGGTGAATCATGTTTTATAGATCCGTCTGTAAAGTTGACTTTTGATAATAATTTTAGTCCCCCTTGGGATTTAACTGCCTGCATAGGAAATGATGATTCTATTATTTTAACTTGGCATTCGCCACCACCTCCTGTGTGGATTCACTGGGATGATGGTGTAAATTGCACTGCCATAGGATTAACTTCAGGGGGTACCTTTTCTGTGGCTTCCAGGTGGGATGAAGAAGATCTCCAACCCTATTCCGGACAATCATTAATTAAGATAGCCTTTTTCCCAAGTTCAAATGTAACAGAATACATCCTGAAAGTGTGGAAAGGTGATAATGCAGCTAATTTAGTAATAGAATATCCATTAAGTGGTCTGAATATGGACGCATGGAATATTATTGATTTACCAAATTTTGTTTTAATAGATGCCTCTGAAGAATTGTGGTTCGGATATACATGCTCAGGTCAGCCACCCGGCGAGCGTCCTGCTGGTTGTGATAGCGGACCTGCTATTATTGGCAAAGGAGATCTGGTTTCTACAGATGGTAGTAATTGGGCTCCATTATCTTCTTATGGACTGAATTATAATTGGAACCTGCAGGGTGGCGTGGTTTGGTTGTCAAATCAGGTACCATTGACTCAAATACCAAAGAAACAAATTCAAAATAATAGCTGCAATGAGTTGAAGGCAGTAAGATTGGCTCCTTCACCAAATGCAAAATTTATATATCCAAGGGCGGATTCACTTCTGGGTTACAACCTGTATAAGAATGGTGTGGAATACCAATTTATTTCCCCTGCAGATAACAGTTACATGGACATCTTGCCGCCACCAGGAAAAACAGAATATCATCTTTCAGCGATTTATGATGCGGGAGAATCCTGTGAAGCAGGTCCGGCAATAATTACCGTCGCACCAGCGAGAATAGAGGGAATCATATTTGATTTGAAAACCAATGATCCGGTCGAAGGCGCTATAATAAGTATTTATCCATCAGGATTTTCCTCTGTTTCGGCATACGATGGCAGCTATTCCATTATCAATTTACCGGCAGGATGGCATCAGATCATAACGCAAGCAGATGGATATAAAACCGATACCATTTCTAATGTCAGAATTAATTATGGGCAAACATTAATTCTGGATATCGGTATGTCGGATGAAACAGTTTATATAATGCCTTTCTCCGAAGCCTGGGATTCAGCATCATTTGTACCACAGGATTGGACATTTGAACCATCATTGGGCAACTGGTGCATCCATGACGATGAGGGGAATAATGCTCCTGCTGCTGAATTCAATGGATTTCCCCACTACACCAACTATTCTTTCTGTCTCACCAGTCCGTTAATCAATGTCACCGATCCCGTTCATGGTTTTGAAATGGCTTTTGATCTAAAAAAGGCCATTAACAATCCTACAGATAATGAGTTTCTTAAAGTAGAAATCTGGAACGATACAAGCTGGATAGAATTAGCTGAATTTTCCAATGATATGAATACCGGCTGGTCAACATTTACCTATTTTATTTCAAAGAAGGACGTAGGAAGTCTTATAAAATTCAGATTCATTGCCACAGGCTCAAATTCCAGCGACCTTGATTACTGGGGCATTGATAACATCAGTATCGATTTTCCGGAGATAGCAAGAATTAATGGAACCGTGACTGAATTGGCAACCGGGAATCCAATTCAGGGCGTAGAAGTTAAAGCTGACGACTATGAACCTGCTTATACTGACACAAATGGTCATTATTCCCTCATTCTCGAAAAGGGATTTTATGAGATATCTTTTACCAGGGATGCGTACAACACCCATAACGAAAGTAATGTTTTTGTCACGGATACAACTGAATTAGATATAGAGATGACCCAACCTGTTCTTCGCCTTGACCCTTTGTCAATATATGTTGAAACATATCCATTTTGGGGTACTGAAATCAGGTATATCAACATTTCCAATGATGGAAATGGGCTTCTTGGGTGGCAGGCTTCTATTGATTTTCTTAATGAAAATGACAACAAACAGAGTATTTGTGAAGTATGGGACATAGCCTTTAGATACAACATCACCGATGCTTCCGGAGGGAATTCATCACAAGCGGGTGTGGAATTTGATGGGACATATTTTTATACGACACTGTCCAATGGAGCCAGTATAAATAAATACAACAGGGATGGAACATATATTGGCACCTATCCCATTGTCGGGGCTTCGACAATCCGTGATCTGGCATGGGACGGACAGTACCTGTATGGCGGTTCAGCCACGCCTCTCATTTATATCATCGATCCGGTCAATATGCACGTTGTCAATTCCATTGATGCCCCTGAAAACGTGCGGGGAATTGCTTATGACAATTCGCAGGATGCGTTCTGGATAAGTGACTTGTCCAGTGACTTTTATCTTGTCGGCCGCAACGGTAATACATTGGCCGAAATATCTAATCCTGGTTTAGAAGCGGTATATGGTCTGGCTTACGATGATTTTTCGGGAGTACCTTACCTGTGGGCTTTTAGCCAGGATTTTGGAGGAGCCGATTTAATTCAGATAGATGTATTTACGGGGCAAATGACTGGTATCGCACACGATGTACTCGATGATATACCTGGATGGGGAGCGGGTATGGCCGGAGGTGCATTCATAACAAGAGACTATTTACCGGGCAGGATCATTATTGGTGGGTTGGTTCAGGGTGTTGATGATTGGATTCTTGGATATGAGTTATATGCCTGGGGTGCTGATGACTGGGCTATTCTGGGCTGTAATTCTGGCACTCTTCAACCAGGACAGTCACAAGATGTGCCGGTTTATTTTGTGGACCCAGGGAATTTAAACTGGATGTATTTATATGAAGCCAATGTTAACGTGACTTCTGATCCAAATGTTGGGGATGAGACTGTGGAGCTGAGTATAATTATCGTGGAGGATATTAAAGAAATTATAAATGCAACCGTGCTAAAAATTTATCCTAATCCTGCCCAGGATAATATTACAATTGAATCGGATGTAGATATCAACGAATTGAAAATAACCAACTATACCGGACAAGTCATTTACGAATCAGACTTAGCGTTACCTTTTCATTTACAAATCAATACAACAAAGTTCAATAATGGAATTTATCTAATTACCTGTAGGACGACTAATAGTGAGTACCTTATTAAAAAATTTGTAATTATGAGATGACCTTAAGTATCTGAATACAAATACACGTATAAATAAAAAATGTCATGAAAATAATTGCCAGAACCAGCCTCCTTTCCGTGGGTATTCTATTTTTCATCCTCTTTTTCTCTGTCCTGAAAATTCAATCCGAATCAGGGAACAGATTCATTTTTAATCAGAGAGGTGAAGGAACCATCACAGGTTATGTCCTCGAAAGTGGTCCCATGCCTATGCCCATATCCGGGGCAACAATAACAGCCTCAAATGATCTGAATACATATTCAACGACTTCAAATCAGGTCGGTTTGTACAGCCTTGAAAATGTCGCCGAGGGAATGTATACAATTACCTGCAATGCAGAGGGCTATGCTCCGCAAGTTGTTGATAATATTGTTGTCAACGATGGTGAAGTTGTTGAAATAGATTTTGCCCTCATTCAGTATATTAATCCTCCGACAGGTGTGACAGCCGGGTATTTTGATTTTACACATACATCGGCTGCAATTCAATGGAACGAACCCGAGGGCGTCGATATAGACCATTATGAAATATACCGTCTCCATGAAGGGGAAGAAACCGAGCCCGGAATGTGGACACTGTTAGATGACAATGTTGTGGATACCTGTTTTTTGGACTTATTCTGGCCCGAACTTGATTCCGGTCTTTATGAATATGCTGTAATTGGTTATAGTGGCTATAATTTTTCAGAACCGGCATTTTCAAATACTATTGTCAGAGGTTTTCAGGTTGTGGCAAATTTCAGGATCGACGGACAGGGTGAAGCCGGAGCGCTCATTACTTTAATTAATGAGGATATCAATCCGGATTATTATTACCAGGACATAACTCCTTTTGATGGCAAAGTGACATTTTATGATGTTTATCAGGGTATCTATACGCTGACAATTCTATATAATTATTATCCCTTTTATGAATTGCGGCATATATCTATAATACAAGATATTACCTGTAATATTTCATTCTGTTGTGACCTTTCCCCGAAGAATCTCCATGTGGATACTGCAACGATGGAAGCCTGCTGGCTTGATCCGGAACCAAAATATCAGACCCTCTTCAAGGAAAATTTCGAGCATGGATATATTCCAACCACCTGGCAGGAGGTTTTCATCGAAGATACCGTGTCCTGGGAAATAGGTACAGGAAGTCCATCGGGGATTCCCTCATATGCTCATTCAGGGGACTATAATATCTCTTTCAGCGGTGATTCTGCCCAGACCTTGATCATGACGCCGCCTATTAACCTTGCCAATGCTCTTCTCCCCAAGCTTATTTTTTGGTATTGCCAGTCACAGGACACCAATGAATGGAATCATCTAAAAGGCTATTACAGGAATTCCCCGGGTGGTCCCTGGCATAATTTATTTGATTCGTATGATAACAATTACCCATTTTGGGTGAGAAAGGTAATAAGTCTGCCGGAGGTTACGGAATATTACCGTATTGCTTTTGTCGCTGAATCAAATAATCCGTCAGGAGGAGGTATTTGTCTGGATGATATCGAGGTAACTTCGGCACTGGAACCGGACGGACCTTATGAAAATGAAGATTTTACCGGATATCATCTTTATTTGGATGAAACCCAACTGGGAACTTATGATACAGCAGGCTGTCATTCTTTAGGTGATGTGTCTTATGGTTTTCATGTTGCAGGAGTATGGGCAACATATTTTGGAGTTGAATCCTATTATGCTGAATGCGGTTTCTATTATTATCCGTGTGACTCTCTGGCTCAACCGCAGAATTTTCATGGATTGGTGAATGGTATGGTGGTAACCTTATCCTGGGAGCCACCTGAAACGATGAAACCCCCAAATCAGGAGTATTCAAACGACTATTCACGTTTTGAACTGTGGGGATATTATATCTGGAAGAATGATAGGAAATGGGCATTTATTCCTGCTTCAGTTAATGAATACACAGACACAATATTTTTTCCGGAAAATTGCTATGCTTGGGAGGGTGAAAGCTATTTAATTCTTCGGTACAATGTTACGGCAGTGTATCATGAAGGTGAATCATGCTTAATTGATCCTTCATTTGAGGCGATTTGTCCCATGCCTGATCCGCCTGAAGGACTGACAGCTGAGATTCTTGAAGGTGATCATGTGTTATTGACCTGGAATCCTCCGGGGAACGATACTGGTGAGTGGATCCATTGGGATGATGGCGAGAATTATGATAGCTTTGGATTAACATCAGGAGGAGACTTCGAAGTGGCATCCAGATGGGAAGTGGTGGATCTGGTGCCATATGATGGTATGTACCTTACGAAGATCGCTTTCTATCCTCGGGGAGCCACACCGGAATATGCCCTGAAGGTATGGACAGGCGATACTGCCGGCATACTGGTATTGGATCAGGAACTGAGCGCTGTGGTACTTGATCAGTGGAATACAGTAACATTGACAACACCGGTACAGATAGATGCCACACAGGAGCTGTGGTTTGGTTATGCTATCACAGGCCAACCTGCAGGAGAATACCCGGCAGGATACGATGCAGGACCGGCTATCCAAGGCAAAGGGGATATGATCTCAGTTGATAATGGTGAGTGGACAACACTTACGGCACTTGGCCTCGATTATAACTGGAATATCTGGGGCTATGTTACTCCGGAGGCCGACAGGTATGATTTATTGGGTTATAATATCTATCTCTTCGATGAGGTCATGGCTTTTACTGAGGATACTTTCTATATAACGCCCCCTTTGTTTCCGGATACCTATGAGTACTATGTTACTGCTGTTTACGATGGAGGTGAGTCCTGCAAAGATGGTCCGGCAGTTGTTCAAGACTGCTGTACAAGTGGTATACAGGGATTAGTATATGATGCCAGAACTGAAAAACCTTTAAGTGGAGTAACTGTTGAGTTAGGATATGGTGAGGAAATGATAACGCGTGTTGATGGGCAGTATGGTTTTTATCATATAGGCATCGGTACCAAGACCGTTACGGCAGAGGCTGAAGGTTATAAGCCTTTTATTCAATCTACGTGGTTACCAAGTTATACAATTATGGATCTGGACATCCGCATGGTAGATACTTCACTTTTTACATTTCCCTTTGTGGAATCTTGGGATGGAGGGGCTTTTGAAACACAGCAATGGACATTTTTTCCTGAACAGGTGGGTTGGCAGATCAATACTATGGAAGGACATCCTGCACCCTCAGCACAGTTTGAATCTTCCGAACCAATGAATGATTACTGCTATTCACTTGTCAGTCCTTTTATTGATGTTTTGGGAATTGAAAGTAACGTAATCCTTGAATTTGACTTGAATATGTATTCGTCTAACCTTACGGGAACGGAAATGCTGACAGTGGATGTTTGGGAAGGAGATGAATGGATTGAAATTGATGAGTTTTCAAATGCCACTTTACTTGAGTGGGAGCACCAACATTATGATGTTACGGATTATGCCCAGGGTAAGATAACCAGGATTCAATTCACTGCTCATGGCACAAGCATACAAAATATTGATTATTGGCAAGTTGATAATATCATCATGAGGGAAGCTGTCATGAGAATTCTGTCGGGGCAGGTTTTAGACCAATATAGCAGCCCGGTTTATGCTACTATAGATGTTGGCGATTTGGTAACATATACCGATGAAAATGGTTACTTCTCTGTACATTTGGAAGAAGGCTCATATGTTCTTTCTATTAATGCAGAGGGGTGCCTGCCGTTCACTCAAGAAGTTCATCTTGAGAATCAAACTTACCTGGAAATCGTATTACCCTGTAATCTGATGCTTGTTGACCCGATGTCAATTTATGTTGAATCATTTGAGGGTTATGAAACACGTTATATCATCATTGAAAACTCTGGTCCGGAAACAATGACCTGGATGGTTGAAATTGATTACCTTAATAAAAATCAGGATATTACTATAAATTTTGACAAGCAATCAATGGAATGGCTTTCACTTGGGGATTCATCTGATATCATTGTGCCAGGTGAAATTGAAGAAATCGCGGTCAACTTTAACGGTGAAGACCTAGAAGAGGGTATAGTCTATGAAGCCAACATAATTTTTACATCTGTACCCGATTATGGCACTAAAGTGGTCAATGTCGGTTTCATGCTGTTAACAGGAATCGGAGAAGTGGACCATAATGATCTGATCAGGATTTATCCGAATCCGTCAAAAGATTATATCATCATTGAATCGGAACAGGATATCAACCTACTGACAATTACCAATTACATTGGAAAGACACTTTTTGAAACAGAAACGGAAGGTACACGTTATTTTCAGATAAACACATCAGGATTCAGTAATGGCATTTATCTGATCAGGTGCAGGATGAGCAATGGTAATTCAGTGATAAGGAAACTAGTCATTAACCGGTGAAAAATCTTGGTTTAAGGATTCGTTTCGCTAACCTTTTCGTATTTCCTTTTTCAGATTAAAAAAGCGCATAACTTTGTGGTGCTAGGTGATTACCTCCGTGTTTCTCAGTGGTTAATCTAACTAATTATAACACAAAGATTCACAAAGAAGACACAGAGGAACACAGAGGCATAAATGCAAGGTCAAAACACTTTTAAGACAATCCTATATACAGAAGGTATCGTTGAATATAATATACCCTGATGCGGTTTAGTGATATCATCGGCCAGAAAACTCTTAAGCAGCGTCTTATCCAAACGGTCAGAGACAGCCGCATCAGCCATGCTCAGCTTTTTCTCGGACCGGAAGGCAGTGGTAAGCTGGCTTTAGCTATCGCTTATGCCCAGTATATTAATTGTGAAAAAAGGGAAAATGGCGATTCTTGCGGCCATTGCCCTTCATGTATTAAATACAATAAGCTTATCCATCCTGATCTGCATTTCATTTTCCCGGTGGCAGCGACAAAAGAAGTTCCCAAAGATCCGGTAAGCAATAATTTCCTCAGAGACTGGCGTGAACTCCTGATCGAAAATAACGGTTATATATCCTTGGGCGACTGGTATGAAAAAATTGAGATAGAGAACAGGCAGGGCATCATCAATGCTGATGACTGCAATGAGATACTCCGCACCCTGAGCTACAAATCCTATGAATCGGAATACAAAGTGATGATCATTTGGATGGTTGAAAAGCTCTATCATGCTGCAGCACCGAAAATCCTGAAGATCCTTGAAGAGCCGCCTGATAAAACCCTGTTTCTCCTTGTCTCGGAAAATCAAGACCAAATTATCAATACAATTCTATCCCGGACTCATCTTGTCAAGATTCCGAAACTGACAGATGCAGAGCTTTATGACGTTTTGAAAATGAGGTTTAGAAACAGGAAAGAGGAGGAAGTTATCGATATTGTGAGTCTTGTTGACGGGAATTTTCATCAGGCCATCAGGTTGCTCGGCGAGCCTGAAAACGCAATAAGTCATTTCAATAACTTCAGTACCTGGATGAGGATGTGCTACCAGCGCAAGATTGCCGATATCGAAAAATTTGTTGAGGAGATAGCCGGCATAGGCCGCGAAAAGCAGAAAGAGTTTATGGTTTATACCTTAAAATTTGTAAGGGAATGCCTGGTGATGCAATTCGGGAAATCGGAAATGACAAGGCTGAATCCTTTAGAGCAGAAATTTGCTTTAAACTTTGCGCCTTATATCAATGCTGCCAATGCCGATTTATTTTATGATGAGCTGAATAAAGCTATATTTCATATTGAACGGAATGCCAATCCTTCCATCCTGTTTATGGACCTGTCGCTGAAGATTAGCCAGTTACTTAAAATGAAGGCATCCTGATCATAAGGAAATTTTTTATAATTTTGTTTCCTTAACGGATCATATAAATGGAAGAGAATCCACAGGAAGTCAGGAAGAATAATTTTTTATCGAGAGGTTGCTCCGCAGAGCCACAGCTTTACCAGAAAAATGATACCATTTATAGCCATGGTTGCAGTAAACTGGACACTTATGACTGGTTGAAAGACCTTGTATTCCCGGGTGGTTATAAGCTTTTCGATTGCATTGAAGTCAGGTTCAAGAACAGCCGGAAAGATTATTTCCGTGTGCCGGAAGGCATTGATCTTCATACAGGTGATATTGTTGCTGTTGAAGCTGCACCGGGGCATGATCTGGGTATCGTTACGCTCACCGGCGAGGTTGTTCGTATTCAGATGAAGAAAAGGAAGATAAATCCCGCTTCAGAAGATATCAAGAAGGTATACAGGAAAGCCCGTACATCGGATATTGAAAAATGGATAACAGCTGTTGAGAATGAGGACATAACGATGTTCAAGGCAAGAAAAATGGCTGGCCAGCTTAACTTAAAAATGAAAGTAAACGATGTGGAATACCAGGGTGATGGTACAAAAGCTATTTTTTATTATACAGCCGAGGAACGTGTTGATTTCAGGGAATTGATCAAGGTACTTGCTGAAGAATTCAAAGTGCGCATTGAGATGCGCCAGATAGGTGTAAGGCAGGAGTCAAGCAGGCTGGGAGGTATCGGCACATGCGGCAGAGAATTGTGTTGCTCCACGTGGCTTACCAGCTTCCGTTCTGTCACCACCACTGCTGCCAGGGTCCAGCAGCTTTCTCCCAATCCACAAAAACTTACCGGCCAATGCAGCAAGCTTAAATGCTGTCTCAACTACGAATTTGAAACTTATCTCGACGCCCTTAAAGAATTCCCTAACAACGAAATCATTCTTAAAACCCAAAAAGGTGAAGCTATACACCAGAAAACCGACATTTTCCGTAAAGTGATGTGGTATTCCTATGTGAATGATCAGGCTAATGTACTGGCTATCCCGGTTGATAAAGTCCGCGAGATCATCGAGCGTAATGCAAAGGGTAATTTCCCGGAAAAATTGGAAAACTTTTCCGATTTAAAAGAACAGAAAGCTGTTGACTTCGAGAATGTTGTCGGCCAGGATGACCTGCGGCGATTCGATGATTTAGACCGTGAAGAGAGACGAAAATGACCATCTCCACTTATCACCTGATAACCCACATTCATGATCGTGCATCCTCAAATAAAATATCGTCACCTCTTACCTTTGATCATCCTTATATTACTGACCTCGTGCGATCCAAAAAGAGTATATGAGAATTACCTGCCAACTGATAAAAATCTTTGGAACAGATATGATATAAAGAAATTTGACGTTCAGATAAAGGATACGACGATCTTCTATGATTTTTATATAAACATACGCAACACAACCGATTATCCGTATAGCAATATGTTCATCTTTTTCAATACACAGTTTCCCGATGGTCAGCTTTTTCGCGACACGCTGGAATGCCAGCTGGCTGATTTACAGGGTAGGTGGCTTGGAAAAGGAATAGGAAAGATTAAGGATAACCGTATTCGCTTTAAGAGCATGGTTCGGTTTCCCAGAAGTGGTACATATTTGTTCTCTGTCGAGCAGGCAATGAGAGTCGTAGACCTGCAGGGCATTACAGATATCGGGCTCCGGATTGAAAAACACTGACATAGCGATACTGGATAACACAAAGGATATTATGGATAAAAAAAACCATAATAACGTTAAAAAATATGTGAAGTACTTCTGGTTCTTCTATGGAGGTGTGTTACTGTTTATCATTCTCCTTTTTGCAATCATTTCGCTGGGATGGCTGGGTTTTATGCCCTCCTTCGAGGAATTGGAGAATCCAAGGAGTAATCTGGCATCGGAAATCATCTCTGCTGACCAGCAGGTCCTCGGAACATATTATATAGAGAACCGCTCCAACGTGACCTATACAGAGTTGTCACCAAGCCTTGTTCAGGCACTCATTGCCACGGAGGATATCAGGTTTACCAGGCACTCCGGTGTAGATGTCAAGGCGGTATTCAGAGTGATGTTTGGTGTCCTGACAGGCAAACAGAAAGGAGGGGGTAGCACCATCACTCAACAGCTGGCAAAGAATCTTTTTCCCCGTAAGCCCGACCGCACCCTGATTGAGACCATTTTTGTCAAGCTGAAGGAGTGGGTCACTGCAGTGAAACTGGAACGCAATTATACAAAGGAAGAGATTATTGCCATGTATTTCAATACTGTTCCTTTTGGGAGCCAGGCCTATGGAATAAAGTCGGCAGCTAAAACATTTTTTAATAAAGAATCCGGAGAGCTGACCATTGATGAATCCGCATTGCTTATCGGTATTTTAAAGGCGCCATCCTGGTACAGCCCTATCACCCATCCCGACCGCGCACTGAAAAGAAGGGAGACAGTGTTACATCAGATGGCAAAATATAATTTCATCACTAGTGAGCAGTATGAAACGTTGATGGCTTCGCCATTGGATATGTCGAAATATACAATTCAGGATCATACTGCAGGACTAGCCAAACATTTTCGGGAATACCTCAGGGGCAAACTGGCTAAATGGTGCGAAGAACATTACAAAACGGATGGCACACCGTACAATTTATATAAAGACGGTCTGAGGATATATACAACTATTAATTCGAAGATGCAGATTTACGCTGAGGAAGCTGTGAATGAGCATCTTGGCAAGGATCTGCAGCCTGCATTCTATGATCACTGGAAACGTCACTATAATGCTCCCTTTGTGTTTGAACTTGGTGAGGCCACAAAAGAGATCAACAGCCTTATGATGCAAGCTGTCAAACGCAGCGATAGGTATCGAACCCTGAAAGAGGCCGGCATGGCTGAAGACTCTATAATGCTATCATTCAGGACACCGGTAAAAATGAATGTTTTCTCGTGGAAAGGGGACTTTGATACCGTGATGGCTCCAATGGATTCTATACGGTATTATAAGTTCTTTTTACGGGCAGGCATGATGTCGATAGAACCGAACACCGGTTTTGTCAGGGCTTATGTATGTGCTCCGGATTACCTGTATTTCAAATTCGATAATGTCATTTATGGCAAACGTCAGGTTGGATCGACCTTTAAACCGATCCTTTACAGTCTGGCTATGCAGGAAGGCGAATATTCGCCATGTACCGAGGTTCCGAATATTCAGTATAGTATCACATTGGAAAACGGTGATATTTGGTCCCCAGAAAATACCTCTGAATACAAAATGGGACAGATGATAACATTAAAGGAAGCGCTGGCCCACTCCAACAATTGGATATCTGCCTACCTGATGAAGCGCTATACACCACAGGCTGTCATCGTGATGGCACAGAAGATGGGTATTACCAGCGAAATTCCTCCGGTATATTCTATTGCTCTCGGCTCAGCCGATCTGTCATTGTATGAAATGACAGGTGCCTTTAACGTTTTTGCCAGTAAGGGAATATATAAAGAACCCATTTTTATAACGCGTATTGAGGATAAGCATGGGAATGTGATCGAAACTTTTATTCCCAAACAGCAGGAGGCCATGAGTGAAGAAACGGCATATCTCATGCTGGCTTTGATGAAAGGGGTGGTTGAGACAGGCACTGGCATCCGGCTACGGTTGAAATATAGGTTTATTAATCCAATAGCAGGTAAAACAGGAACCACTCAGAATTACTCTGATGGATGGTTCATGGGTATTACACCCGACCTGGTCACTGGTATATGGGTGGGTTGTGAAGATCGTGCAGCCCATTTCCGCTCAATGGCTCTCGGCCAGGGTGCCAATATGGCATTACCTATCTGGGCCATATATATGAAAAAAATCTATGCAGATCCCTTGTTGAATATTTCCCGGGGTGATTTTGAAAGGCCATTAAAGCCACTTTCGGTAGATATAGATTGTACAAAGCAAAAAACCAGAAATACAGTAAAAAATCGCTTTGATGAGGAAGACTTTTAATCTGAAACTGGATCAGGAATGATATACGGTAAAAAAGTGGTTATTGTCCTGCCAGCATACAATGCCGAGCAGACACTTAAGCAAACCTACCATGAGATACCCTTTGACATCGTGGATGAGGTGATTCTGGTTGATGATAAGAGTACTGATGAAACAGTTCGTCTGGCGCATGAAATTGGAATTCATCATATCATTGTCCATGAAATAAATAAAGGATACGGCAGTAATCAGAAGACCTGTTACAACAAGGCCCTGGAAATTGGTGCCGACATTATTATCATGCTGCATCCCGATTACCAGTACACGCCATTGCTGATCCCTTCGATGGCTTACATTATCGCTACAGGTCTTTATCCCGTTGTTCTTGGCTCACGTATTCTGGGCAAAGGAGCCTTAAAAGGAGGAATGCCATGGATTAAGTACGTTTCCAACCGTTTTCTCACATTAGTTCAGAATTTATTACTTAATCAAAAACTTTCGGAGTATCATACAGGCTTTAGGGCTTTTTCGCGGGAAGTCCTTGAAAATATCAATTACGAAGCTAATTCTGATAATTTTGTATTTGATAACCAGCTGCTGGCACAGATATTCTATGCCGGATATGAAATAGCTGAAATTACATGTCCTACAAAATATTTTAAAGAAGCATCATCCATCAACCTGAGAAACGCTACAATTTACGCCTTCGGTGTTTTAATGGTGTCGCTCAGCTATTTTCTGAACAAGATAGGACTATTAAATACAAAGCGGTTCAAGAGTACATCCAATAGCTGATTATGAAAAATCGTCTTTCACTCACTGTCACCATCTTCCTTGGGATCATTATCATCCTGTTTAATTTTTTATACCTGCCTTCAAATATTTTGTCGTGGGATGTTTTCGGCTACTACTTATGGTTACCTGAATTGTTCCTGTATGGTGATTTAGGTTTAAAAGATATTTCCGTTGTTCAGCACATAATTGATATATATCATAGTACAGCCACATTTTATCAAGCTGTTCAGTTGCCATCCGGTGAATGGGTTATGCGCTATTCTATGGGGATGGCCCTCATCTATTCTCCGGCATTTTTTGCCGGACATATTATAGCACTGCTTTTTGGTTTCACTCCTGATGGTTTCTCTGCACCTTATCAGTATGCGATACTTATATGGGGCATTATCTTTACTCTGACCGGTCTATTCGTTCTCAGAAAGGTTCTGTTGAATTATTTTAATGACCGTATCACGACTTTTGTCTTGATCATTCTGATTATTGGCACCAATTTCTTTTATCATAATGCGTTTTATGGTGCCAATGCCATGAACCATAATTACCTGTTCACTTTATATGCTTCACTTATATGGTCAACATTGAAATGGCATGAGACCCCAAGATTCAGATATGCTGTTTCTATAGGTATTATTATTGGTATTATTATTCTCAGTAGACCTCCGGAAATTGCGTGTGTCCTGATACCATTATTATGGGGAATAATCGACAAACAATCCATCAGGGAAAAACTAAACCTGATAAGTCAAAATAAAAGACAAGTAATAATCGCAGTATTAATTGCAGGATTGATTTTATTCATGCAGCTTATTTATTATAAGGTTTTCACTGGTAAATTCCTGTTTTACAGTTATAGTGGCAATGCTGGTGAGGGATTCGAGTTCCTGAACCCCCCGACGTTGACATTTTTATTCGGTTTCACAAAAGGATGGCTTATCTATACACCTATTATGATTTTTGCCATTTCTGGTTTTTATTTCTTCTACAAAAAAAATAAGTATGCCTTTTATGCTTCGTTCATTTATTTCATTGTAAACCTGTATATTGTATCAAGTTGGTCGACTTGTTGGGGTGAGAGCCTCGGCCAGAAAAATGTCATTCAGTCCTATGCCATTCTCGCACTGCCAATGGGCTATTTTCTTTCTGCTCTCACTGTTTCAAAGAAATTAGTACGGATTAGTGTTGGCATTGTCTTTTCATTTCTGATCTTTCTTAATCTTTTTCAGACCTGGCAAATCCTTTATGGTGTTCTTGATCCATCGAGGATGACCAGATCTTACTATTTCAGGATTTTCGGCAAAACAAAGGTCAGCCAGGAAGATAAAAAGCTTCTGTTAGTCGAACGATCATATACAGGTACTGAAATTTTTACCAATCAACAGGATTACAACGGGAGGATTTTGCGCAATCTTGATTTTGAGATGGATGGGTCAGACTTTGCCACAAAGCATTATATCACATCTTTCGCACATTCAGGACATTCATCTTTAAAAATGGATAGTACTGTTGAATTCTCACCTAACATTGCCGCAAAATTCAAGGATCTGACCAGTAAGGACCATGCCTGGATACGAGCAAGTGCATACATTTATCCAGTCTCAGAGCTAAAGGGCAAACCCTTGTTTCTTGTTATGACTTTCTCACATAAAGGCGCAAACTATCAATACAAGACTTTGAATATTTCCGATCTGGATCTGAAGATGAATGAATGGAACCGAGTTACAATGGATTATATGACTCCATTTCCCCGGACTAAAAGAGATGACCTGAATGTATATTTATGGAATCCCGGAAAAGCAGAAGTATTTGTAGATGATTTTATGGTAGAAGTGTTTGAGAGAAACTATTAATTCGATACCCCATCATTATTAAAGCAATGGCTCTATGAAAGTTAATAAACCTGTTTTTCTGAATCGTTTGCCCAGAATCACAAATTGGATTATTATTATTATCGTCATTTTCTATATTGGAATTACACAAGATTGGAATAAACCAAAGAGAGTAATTGAAAGTGATGTTCTGGCCTATTATTTATATCTGCCAGCTGTCATAATTCACAACGATGTCACTCTTGATTGGGCATACAAGGATATTGACTTTTATAGGGACAAGCTATGGGTTCTTATTACGCCTGAAAATAAGAAACTCATTCAATTTACATATGGACTATCGCTTCTCTATTCTCCTTTTTTTACCATTGCTCATGTATCGGCACCCTTGTTTGGGTATGATGCCAATGGTTATTCGATTCCTTATAAAATAGCTTTATTAGTCAGTTGCGTCTTTTATCTGGCAATAGGATTGTATTGCTTAAGAAAGATTTTATCAAGACATTTCTCGCCATTAGTCACTTCAATAACACTGTTTGCCGTTGTTATTGGTACCAATCTTTTATACTATTCGACATATGAAGCCCCCATGTCACATGCTTATAATTTCTCTTTTATCATTATCTATTTGTATTTATTAATAAAATGGTTAGAGAAATCCTCGGCTCTTAACAGTGTGCTTCTCGGCCTTGTGATAGGATTAATCACCCTGATACGTCCTACAAACGGATTGATTATCATTCTATTTTTCTTATGGGGAATAACTTCTTGGAGTTCATTCCTTAACCGACTCATTTACTTAATGAAGTCTTATTGGAAGATTCTTATCATGATGGTTGCTTTTTTCGTCATGTGGATTCCACAATTCCTCTATTGGCATAAGATCACAGGTTCATTTTTCTATTTCTCATATGGTGACAGGGCATGGTTCTTTTTCAATGATCCCCAAATCATCAATGTGTTGTTCAGCTATCGGAAAGGGTGGCTGTTATATACACCTATTATGATATTTTCATTAACAGGCATACCTTTTTTAATTAAATATTGGAAAGAAGCCTTTCTTCCTGTTCTGGTTTTTATAGTTATAAATATTTATATAATTTCTTCCTGGTGTTTCTGGTGGTATGGTGGTAGTTTTGGTTTGAGAGCTTTCGTAGATTCTTACGGTCTGCTGGCATTACCTTTTGCCGCATTCATACAATGGGTCTTTGACCGGAGAATTGTTGTTAGAATTTCATTTCTTTTTCTGATTACGTTAATGATCGCACATAATCTTTTCCAAATAGCCCAGTATAGGAATGGTGCTATCCATTATGTTTCAATGACCAAGAAGGCTTATTGGGAGTCATTTGGGAAACTAAAACCAACGCCAATGTTCTACAAGTATCTTGAATTTCCTGATTATAAAGGCGTTGAAGAGAAAATTCATGAAGCAAAAATGAAACGGGAGAGGGAAAAGGGGATTTGATAAAATTTACTAAATTTGCCATTTTCATTTATCCGCATGTTTGGAATGATATAGTTTGATATGGTTTTCAGTAGTAGCCTTTTTCTTTTATATTTCCTTCCCTTCTATTTACTGATATACTTCATCGTTGACCCAAAGTATAAGAATGTATTTACTCTTTTAGCGAGTATTTTCTTTTTTGCGTGGGGTGCTCCCAAGTTCATATTTATAGTATTGGCTTCCATACTGATTGAGTTTTACTTAGTCAATTACATGTCGGCTGCTGAAGGCAGGAGAAGAAAATTCTTTCTGACGCTTTCACTCATTCTTAATTTAGGTCTTCTGGTTTATTTTAAATATGCGAACTTCTTTATCGAAAATCTTGATGCTATCCTGAATAGTTTTGGATTAAAATCTGTACTCTGGACTAAAATCGCTCTTCCGATTGGTATTTCGTTTTTTACGTTTCAGAAGATCACCTATACTGTTGATGTTTACCGGAAAATTCATGCCCCACTTAAAAAAGTATGGGATTATGCTTTTTATATTCTCATGTTTCCGCATCTTATAGCTGGGCCTATTGTGAGGTTTAATTTAATTGCCGACCAGATCGAAGATCGCGGATATAATGAAACAATAGACAACCGATTAACCGGCCTTTTCCGTTTTACCATTGGTTTAGCAAAAAAAGTACTAATAGCCAATGTTCTCGGAGAGCAGGTCGATAGGATTTTTGCCCTCAGTGGAGGAGATTTGACTTCCTCGACGGCATGGATTGGGATTGTGGCTTATGCATTTCAGATTTATTATGATTTCTCCGGTTATTCAGATATGACCATCGGACTGGCAAGAATGATTGGATTTGACTTCCCTGAGAATTTCAACAATCCATATATTTCCCAAAGTATAACCGAATTCTGGAGACGGTGGCATATGACACTGGGTAGGTTCATGAAAGATTATCTTTATATCCCGCTTGGAGGAAACAAAGTGTCGACTGCAAGGTTATACTTCAACCTATGGGTTGTTTTTCTCTTATCGGGTTTGTGGCACGGAGCAGCCTGGAACTTCGTTCTCTGGGGAGCCTATCAGGGGGTATTCCTTGTTGCTGACCGTTTATTCCTGGTCAGGTTTTATAATAGGATTGGTAAAATACCAAGCATGACTATAACTTTTTTCATAATCCTGATTGGATGGGTTTTTTTCCGCGCTAACACCTTGGATCATGCATGGATGTATCTTAAAACCATGTTCAACTTTAATTTCAGTAACACAGGGATGTCCTTTGATGCCCGTTTCTGGACAATGATGGTTTTTGCGGTAATCTTCGCCTTCTGGGCTGCATTCAGTAAAATTGAAAAATGGCAAGAAATAATCTTTGGTAAAATTCAGAAGAACAGTACTATAATCACGATGGTTGTCGCTTCTTTCATTTTATTTATTATCAGTTTAAGTGCCATCACCTCTACTGGATTTAATCCGTTCATTTATTTCAGATTTTAGGGATTTAATGACCAGAGTAAAATATATCGGGTATTTCATTATTGTGATTTTACTGTTCTTTCCAGTTATCCAGAAGACATTCCAATTATTCAGGATTAATCCTTTAAACGGTTATTATCAGCCAATTAAGGAACCTATATTTACTTTTAAGGATTTCTTTGCAGGTGTTTTCCAGGATCCCTTCAATAAATATCTGGAAGAAAACATCGGTTTCCATCCAATATTGGTCAGATTGAACAACCAGATTTCCTTTACTTTATTCGGAATGGCCAATGCCAGCGAGGTGGTTGTTGGCAAGAAGAACTATTTATATGAAAAAAATTATATTAAGGCTTATCTTGGTCTGGACTTCAAAGGCAAAGAGTATTGGGACGACAAAACATATAAAATAAAATTCATTCAGGATGAACTAAAAAAAGTAGGTGTTGATCTGATAGTTATTTTTGCACCCGGAAAAGCAACTTTTTTCCCTGAGTACATTCCACGTCATTATCATCCTGAAGCAAAATCAATATCCAACCGTGAATACCTTGTTAAGACCTTCCAGAATCAGCACATTAATTTCATTGATTTTGATGAATATTTTGTCGCAATGAAGGATACTGTGACTTATCCGCTGTATCCCCAATGTGGTATCCATTGGAGTTCTTATGGAGTTGCTATTGCTATGGATTCAATCATCCGATATATTGAGAACCTGAAACAGAAAAACATGGTTGACTTTGGCTGGAATGTTGTCGAAGTAAGTGATAGCCTTCGTGTGCCAGATTATGATCTTGCTGAAGGAATGAATTTATTATTTAATATTCCTTACTACCCAATGGCATATCCAAAACTCTATTTCAGGGAAGATTCTTTAACTTATAAGCCCAATGTTATCACTATTGCCGACAGCTATTACTGGAATCTCCATGGTTCTGGCATCACTCAAAGGATATATAATTCTGATAAGTTTTGGTACTATTTCAATATCGCCTATGGTACCGGTTATCCGGGAGGGAAAGATATCAAACAGATCAATGTTTTAGATGAAATTGAACGTTGTGATGTGGTGGTCATCTTATCAACCGATGCTAATCTTTATAAATTTGCTTTCGGATTTGAGGAAGATGTGTATAATCTGATAAAGCAAAAGCAGGAACTGGCAGTGAATCAAGAATTGGATGAGGATAGGATTCGCACTATTGAGTTGGATATCCGAAATGACAGTACCTGGTTTAACGAGATAAAACAGAAAGCCATTAAGAAGGGTATTACGGTCGAAGAAATGTTAAAGTTAGATGCCAAATGGGTTTATATGAAAGAGAATCATAATAAGAAATAAAAGACTATCTTGGCTCCAGATTCTAGTGGCTTTAATCATATTATCTTATCTTTATATCCAGATAAAAGATGGATAATCCTCAGATTCATCACCCTATAAGCAGGAAATTAGAGATACCAAATAATATAAAAGTATGATTCATAAATCAAACCCGTTGGTCTCAGCAAATACGTTTAAAAGCATTCTTTATTTTTTGCTGTCAACCCTGGTAATCTGTGGTCCGGCTTTCTATAATGGGTATCCCTTAGTGACTTCTGATTCCGGAACATATATGCTTTCATCCTTTACACTAATACCTCCTAATACACGACCTATCGGTTATGGTTTGTTTATCAGGATTTTTTCATGGCAGTTTACTATGTGGACGGTTATATATGCTCAGTCTCTAATTATGAATCTTCTCATCTTTAAAGTAATTAGTCTGTTAATACCCAATAGGAGAATATATTTCATGCATTTTTCAATCATCATAATTTTAGTATTAATATCAGGTTTTGGATGGTATTGTTCTCAACTTATGCCGGACATTTTTACCGCAGGAGTTTTTATGGTTTTTTTCATAGTTCTATCTGAAAAGAAGTTGACCCTATTTGACGCAATAATCTATTTGACTGTATTATTCTTTTTTCTGATTTCTCACTTTAGTAATATCCTTATTTCCTTTTTGCTGATACTCACATTTTCAGTTATCATTTTATTCAAATCAAAGCTATTTATAAGCAGGAGAAAAGCAGTCAGGAGGTTGGCATTATTGACAACCGGATTGATGTGTTCAGTTTTATTTCTAATGTCTAATCATTATTATCATGGGAAAGGATTCCGATTAAGTCTGACATCCAATGTTTTCTTATCAGCACGGCTCGCAGAGGATGGCATTTTAAAAAAGTACCTGGTTGAAAATTGCGGAAAGGTTAGCAGTATTAATAGTATCCTGTGTGATAGCATTGAATTATTACCAACCTCTTTTAACGACTTCCTCTGGGCAAAGAAATCCTATCTTGGAGGTATTGGTTATCCTATGCCCCAATGGGAGAAAGCGGATAGTATATTTGCACCAGTGGTGCGTGATATTCTCACAACACCAAGATATCTTAAGTTATACATTTGGGAAGATATTAAAGGTACATGCCGTCAGCTTTTCAGCCTTGGACTTGGCTGTGGAGTGGACTCTTACCGGGAAAATTCTGCACCATATTACCCGATAAAACATCATTTAAAGAATGAAATCGATGAGTTTATGAACACGCGTCAGAGCTGGGGAATGTTAAAATTCAATACCAGTGATCTGATAAATTACTTTACTCTTGGATTCTCCGTCATCATTATCTTCTGGGCCTGTTATAATAGGAAGATCTCGGACAGGATGATACTTTTAATTATCATTTGTGGACTGGGGTATCTGTATAACGCGGCAGTTACATCAAGTCTTGCTGATGTTTCAAACCGTTTTCAGCCAAGGGTTGCCTGGCTAGTTGATTTAATTGCAATGATCATTATATATCTCAGACTTTTACGGATTAAAGACCAGTTATCATCAAAACCTCACGATCAGTCAGAAAATCTATGAAACTAATCATACAAATACCCTGTTATAACGAAGCTAAAACTCTGGCAATTACCTTAAATGCGTTACCCAAAATAGTTGAGGGATTCGATTGCACTGAAATTTTAATTATCGACGATGGGAGTACTGATGATACTGTTAAAGTAGCTGAGGAATTTGGTGTAGATCATATCATTTCTTTCAAAAAAAATCAGGGTCTTGCCAAAGTATTTATGGCCGGTACCGAGGCTTGTATGAAGTTAGGAGCTGATGTGATCGTCAACACGGATGCCGATAATCAATACAATGCCGATGACATTCCTGCACTGACACGTCCCATCCTTGACGGGAAAGCTGATATGGTGATCGGTGTGCGCCCCATCCAGCAGATCAAACATTTTTCGTGGATCAAGAAACAGATGCAGCGGTTGGGTTCTTGGGTGGTGAGAAAGGCAAGTGCCACCGACATACCTGATGCGCCTAGCGGATTCCGTGCTTTTTCGCGTAATGCAGCTATGCAGATTAATGTATTCAACGACTATACATACACACTCGAGACGATTATCCAGGCGGGGAGAAAAAATATGGCCATCACATGGGTCCCTGTCAGCGTGAATGAAGACTTGAGACCATCGCGCCTGGTAAAAAGCATTCCGGCATACATCAAGATATCTATCCTCACTATACTCAGGATATTCATCACATATCAACCGCTGAAGTTTTTTGTCTTTTTCGGATCCATCACCTTTACTGCCGGATTTATCCTGGGCCTGAGATGGCTGATATTTTTTATCATTGGTACCGAACGGACCCGGTTGCCCAGTCTCATACTGACCGCGATCCTGATCCTGACCGGCGTATTTTTCTTTTTTCTGGGTTTTGTAGCCGATCTTATTGCAGTTAACCGGAAAATTTTAGAGGAGAACCAGTATCGCTTACGGAAACTTGAATTGGAAGCTGAAGTTCAGAAAAAGGAACCTGTGAAATCTGGAAATAAGAAATAATATCTCCTGTGGGATAGTCCATATATGAAGGATCAATTAAAAAAGTATATCAAACTTTTTCTTTCGATTTTGCTAAGCGGTGTAATCCTGTGGCTGATTTACCGGAAAATGGATTTTGTACAGCTGGCTGCCACATTCAGGCAAATAAGGCTCCTTCCAGCCCTTGTGTTCCTTTTGTCATTCATTCCCCAGTTCTTCTTGGCCACCGTGCGTTGGAAAGTCATGGTACGACGCATCGGAGGCGTAACACAAACTTTTTACAAATCCTTTCAACAGGTAGTCGGAAGTTACAGCGCCAACCTTGTGATCCCAGGGAAGATGGGAGAGTTTGTCCGTATACCCTGGATGCGGAAGCTTCCACTCAATACGCCTGTGTTGATTCTGGTAATGCTCGAAAAATCACTTGATTTGCTAGCTGTCATCATGAACCTCTTTATATTCCTTGTTGTTTATATTATGTTAACAGACAACAACTTATCTATCCTGAACCTCATTACTCTAATCCTTGGACTGTTCATAATGACAGTTGTCCTGCTCTATTATTTCAGAAAAGGGATATCTTCATGGATTGAAAAGAGGTTTAAAGGCTATCTGAATAAAAAAAGCGGTGACTTTTTTTATTTCAGATGGAAGCAGGTCATCGGGCATTTTGATCAGCATATCCAGTGGTATCTGTTGATATCCATCCTGTTATGGCTGGTACAGGGATTTGAATTTTTTATTATTTTCTGGATGTTCGGTATCAGGATATCGCTGGTAAACGTGTATACTGGTTGTTTCCTGGCCCTGCTTGCGGGAGCTCTTCCGGTTTCCATTGCCGGGCTGGGCCCCCGCGATGCAGTAATCATCACATTTTTTAAAGGGGCAGCATCTTATGCCACATTGGCTGGAGTCGGACTTATGTCGCTATTCAGGATTATCATTGCTGCACTGGTTGGATTGCCTTTCTTTTTTATACAAACAAAGGAGTCGTAAATGACGAATTTCAATATACATCAATTCCGAAGCTACCTGCTTACCCGGTTACAGGGAATTCTCACTCAGCTCGACAGGGATGAGGATTCATGCACTTTCGGATGCTTTGACAGGAATTTCTGGCATTACAAGATAAGGGACTTTTCGTCGATGATCCTGCAACAAGGCATGCTGATCCCACACACTCTTTATCACCTTGATTTTCCCGGCAATCCATTGTATCTGCATCCGTATGCCCTGAAATGGGTGGATGGCGCACTTATTTTCTGGGCATCGCAGCAACTTCGCAGCGGGGCATTCAATGAATATTATCCTTATGAATCGGGCTATCCCCCAACGGCATTCAGTTTATATGCTGTCGGACTCGTCGCCCGGGAAAGGCAGTACAATATTGAAAATGAGCAGGTAAAGAAGGCCATACAGAAAGCAGCTAATTGGCTGATGTCGCACCGCGAGGTTCAAGCCTTTAACCAAGAAGCTGCCGGATTGGCAGGTTTGTTTCTTTGCAGAGGAATTCCGGGCATACAGATCGATCTGGCTAAGCTTAGAAACCGATTGGATGAATTTCTTAATGGTCAGTCACCTGAAGGTTGGTTCCCGGAATACGGGGGTACGGATGCCGGTTATTTATCCGTTACTATAGACTGTCTCTGGGATATCTATGAAATAACCGGTGATAAGAAGATATCGCTGGCGTTGGAAAAAGCAGCCGATTACATTTCAAAGCTGATATCCGTGTCAGGGCATACACCGGTGATGATCAACGCGCGAAATACGGATTATATTGTTCCTTACGGACTTATCAGGATGGCTGAGAAAAGCCCACTGACGGCAAAAATTGTCCGGACTCTTTTTAGCCAGACATCTGATCCGGGACATTTCCTTCACCGGACTGATGACCGGTATACGTGTCACTATGTGTATCAATCGTGTTACCGCAGCCTTCCTTATCTGGAAAAAATGACCGAGCAAAGCATACAGTTACCCGCTGATAAGCTTTTCAACCAATACCTGGAACAGGCCGGTATCTGGATCCGGCATTATGCCGGGGTGAAAAGTATGTATGTGTATGCAAAGAAGGGGGGAATTGTCAATGTCTTTGACAGGAAAGGGATCAGGGAGGTTAATTTTGGATGGCGGGCAAGACTGGGAAAAGGTAAGGTGGGGGTGACCCACTGGCTGGATGCCGGATATCAGGTTGAGAGATCAGCGGAGGATAAGATCATCATCAGGGGACGGTTGTCAAAACATGGTTGGATGAAATCGTCGCCTTTAAGGCATGTGATCCTGAGGGTGGTCAGTTACCTGTTTGGACACCGGTTGATGACCTGGCTGAGAAAAGCGATGATCTTTTCAAGTCCGTCAATCGATGTAGAATTTGTCCGCACCGTTGAATTGAAAAACGATCAAGTTGTTATTGAGGACACGTTTACGGGTGGTGGTTTGAAGGGATTGGAGCTTTACCGTGCGCCGCATTATTCGTTGCGGCATGTGGCGAGTGCCGGGAATTTCGTCCCTGAGGAGATGATTGTGCTAAGTGAAGATAGAATCAGATTAAAACCTGGAGTGAATGAAATAAAAATTAAATCAGAAATTGAGTTTTAAAAATTTTGTAAACCACTAATATTTTTTCTCTGTGGCCCTCCGTGCCTTCTCTGTGCATCTCTGTGTCGCCTTTTAATAAATGCAAGTATCACAGAGGTCACAGAGGAGAGGCACAGTGATATACGGAGATATAATTTGATTCGGATGATGACGGATTTGCAGAAAATCCAGCATGTGATTGATCACGGCCTCTGTACCCGCTGCGGTAGCTGCATAGGGCTAAGCCAGGGCCAGATGCGGTTCACCGATCGCATAGGAACGATATTGCCCCAGATTGAGCAGAAACTGAGCGATACCCTTGCCCGGGATCTCTGGACGGCCTGCTCCGGTGAGGAGGTGAACTTTCCGGCGCTGAATCAATTTGTTTTCGGCGGAAAGGGCATCCACCATCCCTATTTCGGTACCTATCGCAACCTACTCATCGCGTTCTCTTCCGATCCCACTATCCGCAGGCGGGGAGGCAGTGCCGGCGTGATCTCTACAGCCCTGATCTGGTTGCTGGAAAGGAACATGATCCAAGGTGCAGTGGTTTTGGGTATGTCGGCCAAAGAGCCCTGGCTGCCCAGGCCATTCATAGCCACCACTCGCGAAGAGGTACTGTCGGCTGCCCAGAGCAAGTACCTGGTAACGCCGGTAAACGAGCTTTTGCCAGAGATGGAACAGTTCAATGGCACGTTGACGTATGTAGGCCTTCCATGCCAGGTGCATTCGATCCGCAAATTGCAGATGGCCGGGCATCCTTCAGTTAAAAAAATCGGCTGTATCATCGCTCCCTATTGCGGACTAAACCTGCATTTTTCGTCCATAAGGAGTTTTCTCCGCTCACATGGCGAGAAAGACTACAGGGAGATCGCCGACCTGCAGTTCAGGCATGGCGAATGGCCGGGGAATATGCGCGTGGAGATGAAAAGTGGCAGGGTATACCAGCTTCCCAAATTCCACGCAAACTACCTGATCCCTTTTCACATGATGGACCGCTGCAGGGTGTGCATCGATGTTGCCAATGAGTTCGCGGATATATCCGTCGGGGATGCCTGGGCGCCGGTATATGAAGAGAGAGGCAAGGGCTTCTCGATCGTCATGGCCCGTTCGAAAGCCGGAAAAGCCATCCTGGATCAAATGATCGATGAAGGCGTGGTGGAGGTACTACCTTTAACGGAGCAGGAGGCGGTGAAGATGCACTCGCACATGTATGATAACAAGAAAAGGGGTGCCTTTATCCGGATGAAACGCCGGAAATTCCGGCCTGATTACAATCTGTCATTTCCATCTAATATCAATTTCAAGCGACGTGTGTTCGAATTTACGATGAGTGTCATCTTGGTGATCCTGCGGACCCGTTTGGTGACCTGGGTGGTGGATATGCTGCCTTCCGGTTTTGTCGGAAAGACATTCAATTCATTTAAAGTGTTCTGGAAGAGAATCACATTCTCTGTTAAGAGGGAGGATCTTTAAAATGCTCTTCTGTGATTTTCTGTGCCTCTCTATGTCACTTTTTTTATAAATACAAGTATCACAGAGAGACATAGAGGGCACAAAGTTAAATAGCTTTTTCCCCAATAATCATTTGATTTACAAATAGAAAATTGAATAATCGAAGAGTTTCAATGATCTTGTCTAGTTTAAGTGATATATGCGGAGGGGGATAAATATGTAAATAAGGTAAAAATGAAACCGGGGCAAACATGAAACGTCGGTATTCAAGGATTTCAAAACCACCCATCTGCAAGGTATTAACTAATTCCTTCTTATACATATCAGATTCATGATGGTCTTCTTTTAACAGCCCTATTTTATTTGAGAGATTATCCCAGGAGGGGACCGGGCAGGTAGCCACAAATATCCCGCCCGGTTTTAAAACTTCATACGCTTCTTGAATGGCCTTGACAGGATTATTTAAATGTTCAAGAAGCGCAAGTGCAGATACTATATCGTAGAAGTTTCTGGGTAATTCAGCAGGAAGACAAGTTACATCTCCCTGAATGATTTTTATATTAAAAGGGATGTAAGATGCAGATTCAATAAGTTCTTTGGAGAATTCAATTCCGATAAAATCACTTTCGGGCATTAGCCTGTCCATCTCCTGCAAGGTAAGACCTTCGGCTGATCCCATATCAAGGACATGTAAGCCCTTTGATTTTTTCAAATATCTACTTGCTGAATTAACGACCACCCTGGCACGGGTTTTATAACGAAAGATCAATTCAGGTTTATTTTTTCTTTCAAGTGCATAATTGCCTGACAGAATTCCTTTAGGTTGTGAGGGATCTTCCATGTCTGATGTAAAATTTTAAGATTAAAAAAAGTTTAACTATGAGTCGCAAATAACTAAAACCCAATATTACCTCTGTGTTTCACTGTGCTTTCTCTGTGGCTCTCTGTGTCACTTTTAAATAAATACAAGTATCACAGAGAACACAGAGGAGGCACAGTGGGCACAGAGAGTTTATTTGAGGTATCTTCGGCTGAAGATGTTGTATTTCAGGATGCAATATATCGCCCGGAAACCGTCTTTGGCGCCGATCTTCTTCCCCTCCTCATACGTCCTGCCATAGTAAGAAATACCAACTTCATATATCCTGATACCAGAGAATCTGGCAATCTTAGCAGTCACCTCCGGTTCAAATCCAAAACGGTTCTCTTTGAATAGAATCTTCTTAATGATTTCCGCCCTGAATAGCTTGTAACAGGTTTCCATATCGGTCAGATTCAGATTAGTGAACATGTTTGAGATAAAGGTGAGAAGCCTGTTGCCGATGGTATGCCAGAAAAACAGAATGCGGTGGGGATTACCACCTATGAATCGCGATCCGTAAACCACATCGGCGTATCCTTCAAGCATCGGTTTCAGAAGGATGTTATATTCTTCAGGATCATATTCCAGGTCGGCATCCTGAATGATTATATAATCACCTGTAGCCTCCTGAATTCCCCTGTGCAATGCAGCCCCTTTACCCATGTTCACAGGCTGGTTGAATAATTTAATCGTGTGATCTTTATGCAGATCAATATAAGCTTCAACAACAGTTGCCGTATCATCCCCGGAATAATCATTCACAACAATAAGCTCTTTCGACAGATCACCGCTCAGTGTCACCCGGCACACTTTATCCATTATCAAATGAATAGTTTTAGCTTCATTATATGCCGGAATGATGACAGAAAGTTTTTTGTGATTCATAGAATGATTAAATTTATTTTTGTGTAGTATTGCAGAAAGGATCCATATGAAATTATTGGTCAAATCGATATGGAATACAGTTAACAAATTTATTAAAAAATATTCCAGGTACTGGAAATACCTTTTGCTTCTCATCTTTCTGATATGGGTGGCTTTCCTATATTCCCGGAAGATCAATTTTATGGTTTCAGATGCAGGAAGGCACATCAAAAATGGCGAAATCTTTTTCAAAGAGCATAAAATCCTTTCCACAAATTATTATTCATATACCAACACCAATTTCCTATTTCCCACCCATCACTGGGGTGTGGGAGTTATATATTATGTCATTTGGAAGATGTCAGGCTTCGAAGTACTATCAGCTTTTAACACTCTGTTAATAGTTTTAGCTTTATTTTTCTTCTACAAATCAGCCGAAAGATTAGTCGGTTTCAAATTAGCTTTTTTATTCTCTCTACTTGTCGTTCCCTTGCTAATGTCCAGGGTGGAGGTGAGGCCGGAGAATTTCAGCTACCTATTCTCTGGCATAGCTTTCTTTATGTTGATCAGGTTTGATCTCAAAGAGATCGGTTTTAAATGGCTTTTGATTACACTTGTCATCATTCAGATCCTCTGGGTGAATATACATATCTTCTTCGTTTTCAATTTTGTCTTTGTTGGTGCGTTCTGGCTTCATAACCTTATCAATCATAAATCGATTAAAAACCATTCCATCCTTCTGGGTGCTTTGGTCCTGTCGAGTATGGTAAGCCCGTTCCATGTCAAGGCTCTCTTAGAACCCTTGACAATCTTTCACAATTTTGATATGCAGATCACCGAAAATTTTCCGGTTCCCTTTTTGGAGGAAGGTCATTTATTTCAGAATGTCTACTTTTTCTATTTCAAGCTCATTTTCTTAATAGCAGCGGTGAACTTGGTTTTGGTGCTTATCAAGAAAAATCTTAGATCACTGTGCGTTTATTTACTATTGTTTTTATTCATCAGTATATTGGCCTGGAGAATGAACCGCTTTGAATGTATATTTGGTTTGATGATGATCCCAATCATGGCCCTGAATCACAAAATCATTGTTGAAAATTACAATATTCGGCTTCAGACCATCTTATATTGCATGATATCTTACGTGATCATCAACTTTTTTATAATTCATTCTTTTTCAATGCTCAAGATATCAGGATTAGGCATCGAAAATGAAAAAATGAACAATGCCGCTTATTTTTTCAGGAAAAATAAACTTTCAGGTCCAATACTGAATAATATGAATATCGGCAGCTATCTGATCTTTCATCTTTTTCCTCAGGAAAAGGTTTTCTATGATGCACGCCCGGAAGCATACCCCTCAACATTCATCAGGGACAATTACCGCCAAATCATGCAGAAACCTGAAAAATGGAATGAGGGCCTGGAAAAATATAAGTTTAATGTCATTTTTTTCTATAAAGTGATAATGACTGATTATGAAAAGTCTTTTCTGGAGCAACGCCTGAAGGATTCGGGGTGGAAGGTGGTATACAACGATGATTATTCTATCATACTGATGAGAGTATAATTATTGTGTAAAAGAATTCTACGTACTAAAATTGAGCGCAGGTATAACCAACGCTCAACGTTAAACAAATTGCAGAAACAGAGCTATTTTATTCCCAGTTTGGTTTTTATCTCCTTCGGAATCCCATCCTTATTCACCATGATATCAAGGGTGTTCATGAGCACATAAGGCTTGGAAGCATACATATACCCTTTATATTTGGCATCGGTTCCCCAGGAGTTTTTAACAATATAGTACAGGTTACCATTCTGGTCTTTGGCTATTCCGGTAATATGCATCCCATGATCGTCAGTCATGTTGTAATTGTCAAAGGCCTGTTGGTGTATAACCTGGGTGATCGTTTTTTCAAATCCGGGTTTATCAAATTTGTAAAGCGAGGCATCTTTTTCCGAATCAGTCATCTTCTCCCATTTTTCTTTTTCTTCAATGGTCATTTTATCAGGCCGGGCTTCAGGGACTATGGCTACACCATTCTTCCAGGAGAATCCTTTTTCGCTCATATCAGCCCCCCAGGCGACAGTATAACCGTTTTCAAGAGAATAATCAATCACTTTTTCCAGGTCATCCAATGGGATGTTATATATTTCATCACCCATCCAGTTATCGGGAACCTCAAGAACAAATTTTTCATAGAAGGGATGATGTGAAAAGGATGCCAGTTCAATATAATCATCCAGATTCAATCCCAGTGATCCAGCAAAACTTATGGGTGTATATTCCTTGCCCTTGTAATCAAATTTTTCGGGAAGTCTACCAAGATAGGCATCAACGACAGCTTCAAATCCGTCATGCCATACAGGCGACAATTTATTATTCGGATTCTGAACAATCGCATCCACATAAGCTTTCAAAACAGCATCCATTTCATTATGAACAGGGTTCTTTTCTCCGATAGTCATCCCACTATAGATCTCTTCCGGAACAATGCCATATTTTTTAATCTCTTCAGTCACATCATGGGATGCTCCACCTGGACCAAATTCCATTTTGCCATGCACCCTGACATATTTTTCAGCCTTTTCAGGATAAGTATGCCGGACGATGAACATTTCGGAGAGATCATATTCGCCATGTCCCGTTCTCAATAATTCAGACTCCAGGAAAGAAATTGTTGCATAGCTCCAGCATGTACTCGATTTATACTGGTTTTCGACGGGGGTTGCAGGAAGCTGTTTTATAATGGTGAACTGGTAACCTTCATCGGTTTTTTTAGCTTCATCCTGTGCATAGCTGATATTGGGGGCTAAAAGTCCTGCCCCCAAAATGAAAACCATTAATGTTGTGATGTAATACTTCATTTTTTTGTTGTTAATGTTAAACAAAACCTATCAATTCCAGACAAAAGTATAAAATAATACAGTTATCCATAGTTCTTTCGCCTGACTCATTTTTCCCGCTCCATTCTCTTTTTTTTAACTTTGCAGCCTTGATTAATGTAAATAACCTTTTATGTACCGAACCCATACTTGCGGAGAGCTCACGCTTGCCCATAAGGGCTTAACCGTCACCCTTTCAGGCTGGATGCAACGTTCCAGAGATCTTGGTGGTATGACCTTCGTTGATTTACGCGACCGCTATGGCATCACCCAACTGGTCTTTAACATGGAAACCAACAGCGTACTTTGCCTGGAAGCACGTAAATTAGGCAGGGAATATGTCATCAAAGCAAGCGGCAAAGTCACCGAACGTAGCAACAAGAATCTTAAAATGCCAACAGGTGAGGTTGAAATTATTGTAGAGGAGTTAATAATTTTGAACCCTGCTAAGACCCCACCCTTCACTATCGAAGACCATACTGATGGTGGTGAAGAGTTGCGCATGAAATACCGCTATCTTGATTTACGTCGTACTCCTAACCGTAAAAACCTGGAACTACGACATACCATGGCGATGGAAACACGCCGGTATCTCAGCGATAAAGGATTTATTGAAATTGAGACCCCATTTCTGATTAAATCTACACCTGAAGGCGCTCGTGACTTTGTGGTGCCATCACGTGTTAATGCCGGGCAGTTTTATGCTTTGCCGCAGTCTCCTCAAACTTTCAAGCAGATCCTCATGGTTGCAGGCTATGATCGCTATTTCCAGCTTGTAAGATGCTTTCGTGATGAAGACCTGCGTGCTGACCGCCAGCCTGAATTTACTCAGATCGACTGTGAAATGGCCTTCGTCGAACAAAATGATGTCCTCAGTACATTTGAAGGCTTATCCAAGCATCTATTCAGAACTATAAAAAATTGTGACATGGGCGATTTCCCAAGGATGTCGTACCAGGATGCTATGGCGCATTTTGGTTCCGACAAACCAGATATCCGCTTCGACATGAGGTTCGTCGAGCTGAATGACCTGGTAAAGGGAAAAGGTTTCAGGGTCTTTGATGAGGGCGAGCTGATTGTTGGCATATGTGCTGAAAGGTGCGGGGAATATACGCGTAAACAGCTTGATGAACTCACGGAATTCGTCACTCGTCCCCAAATAGGTGCCAAGAGACTGCTTTCTGTTAAATATAGTTCGGATGGGACTTTTAAATCATCTCTTGAAAAATTTTTCACGCAGGATGAATTTAAAATTTGGGCTGAGCGCTTTCATGCCAAGCCTAATGACCTGATGCTGATCATGGCCGGGGAAAGCAAGAGTACACGCAAAGCTCTTAATGAGCTTCGTCTTGAGATGGGCAACCGTTTGGGATTACGGACACCTGGGGTATTCAAGCCCCTGTGGGTGGTGGATTTTCCTCTGCTTGAATGGGACAACGATACCAGTCGGTGGTATGCTATGCATCACCCTTTCACATCACCAAAACCTGAGGATATTCCTTTATTGAGTTCTGATCCTGGCGCTGTAAGGGCCAATGCCTATGACATGGTCATAAACGGTGTGGAAATAGGAGGTGGATCTATCCGTATCCATAATAAGAATTTACAGAAGATGATGTTTAAGGTTTTAGGTTTTACGGATGACCAGGCTCAGGAGCAATTCGGTTTTCTGATGAACGCTTTTGAATATGGAGCTCCACCACATGGTGGCATTGCTTTTGGTTTTGACCGGTGGGTTGCCATATTTGCCGGGATTGACTCTATACGTGACTGTATGGCTTTCCCTAAAAATAATGCCGGCAGGGATGTCATGATTGATTCACCATCGGCAATCAGTGAGGAACAGTTGAAAGAACTGCATATAAAGCTGGATATGTGACGCATCCCCGGAGGTGAAACAATCGACATATGACATCCCATACAATTGAAATCATGTCCCCTGTTGGCTCCTACGAGTCACTCATGGCTGCGATACAAAGCGGAGCCAATTCTGTATATTTTGGCATCGGTAATCTCAACATGAGGGCGCGATCCTCACAAAACTTTACACTCCGTGACCTAGCTAAAATATCTTCCGTGTGTCAGCAACGCAATGTCCGGTCATATATCACACTTAATGCAGTCATTTACGACAAGGAGTTGGCACGTATGAGGGCGATTATTGATGCAGCAAAACGTAATGGGATTACCGCAATTATTGCTTCCGACCTGGCAGTAATGGAATATGCCAGGCAGGCTTCAATGGAAGTCCATATGTCTACTCAAACCAATATTACCAATATTGAGGCGGTAAGATTCTATGCAAGGTATGCTGATGTCATCGTCACTGCACGGGAACTCAGCCTTGTCCAGGTAGCTTCAATCATTCGCAGGATCAAAAAGGATCGGATCACAGGGCCATCAGGCAGGCTGTTACAGGTTGAAATATTTGCCCATGGTGCCTTGTGCATGGCCATTTCAGGCAAGTGCTATTTGAGCCTCGACAATTACAATGCCTCAGCCAACCGTGGATCCTGCTACCAGCTATGCCGCAGACCTTACCGCGTCTTCGATACCGACGGTGAAGTAGAAATGGTTGTTGACAATAAATTCATTATGTCGCCCAGAGATCTTAAGACAATTGGTTTTTTGGATAAAATCATAAAAGCTGGTGTAACAGTTTTGAAAATCGAGGGACGTGGACGCTCACCTGAGTATGTAAAAACCGTCACACAGTGTTATCGTGAAGCGATAGATGCCTGTTTTAGCGGGAGATATACTCCTTCGAATATTGAAAGATGGAACCAACGCCTTGCAACCGTTTATAACCGTGGTTTCTGGGATGGCTATTACCTTGGCCGGAAAGTTGGTGAATGGCACAACCAGGAGGGATCCATTGCCACAAAACGCAAAACCTTTCTGGGTAAAGTGGTGAATTATTATGTTAAAATCGGTGTCGCTGAAGTGAAAATTGAAAACAAGTCCCTGCATATCGGCGATGAGATACTAATCATCGGGCCGACAACAGGTGTTGTTGAGGATAATATTACCGAAATACGTATAGGAAATAACCAGTTAACCAGCGAAGCCAGAAAGGGAGATACATGCTCCTTCCCGATCGGAAATCCTGTCCGTCGTTCAGACAAGGTATATCTGGTTAATCGGCATCAGCAGCAACAGTCAGTGCAAAGCCAGTACCGTGTATATTTTTAATCTTAATTCGTCTGTCCTTTCTGAGGATCTTTCGCAGTCGGGATATAAAAACATCGAGACTACGGCTGAGGTAATAACTGTCGTTCCCCCAAACCGATATTAATATATCCTCCCTCTTTAACACCCTATTCCGGTTTTCATTTAAGAATTTAAGAAGATCAGCTTCTTTCTGTGTTAACCGGATTTGTTCCCCCTTTAAATTCAACAGCTGATTTTTATAATCGAAAATGAAAGATCCTATTCTCAAAGGTGAAAAACATTCAGAATGCTCTTCTTTGACGCGGTTTCTCCTAAGGAAGATTTCGATTTTCAGTACCAATTCCTCAATATTAAAAGGTTTTGTCATATAATCGTCCCCGCCTATTGTCAATCCCTTGATACGGTCTTCTTTCATTGTTTTAGCCGTCAGAAAAATGATCGGTATATGATGGTCCATATCTCTGATTTTTGTAGCAACTGTAAATCCATCGATTTTAGGGAGCATAATGTCGATTATGCAGATATCAAAATGGTTCCTGATAAAGAGATCTATTGCCTGCTCCCCATCTTCGCAGCAGGTTATATTATATCCCATTAGCTCTAGATTATCTTTGGTGACAAAACTCAGATAACGATCATCTTCAACGTACAGAATATGTGCTTTTTTTTGCATTTCCAGAATGTTTATTTTCAATCAGGATGGTAAAAATGCTACCTATTCCAATCTGGCTTATAACGTGAATTTTCCATTTATGCGAATCAATAATATTTTTTACATAATTCAATCCCAGGCCGAAGCCTTTTACAGTATGAACATCTCCGGTCGGGATCCTGAAGAACCTCTCAAAGATCTTGTTAAGGTATTGTTTTTCAATACCCCTGCCATTATCCATGACTGAAATAAAATGGGCATTCTTTTTATTACCGGCTACGACATGAATGACAGGATCTGTGTCACAATATTTTACTGCATTATCCAACAAATTATAAATAACATTGGAAAGATGAAGTTTGTCACCATGAAAATAAATCGAATTTACCGGAAGTTCACAGTTAATGGTCATATTTATTTGTGCCTGATTCATTTTAAAGTTACTGACCACATGTGTAATCAAATCATGAATTTCAATTTGTTCCAGTTTTAATTTAATGGAACTTTTATCACTACCTGCTTCCTGAAGTACTTTTTGGATATGATGCTCAAGCCGGGCATTTTGTTCACTGATGATTGTGGCGTAATTGTGAAGACGTTGCGGGTCATTGACAATGAGCGGATCAGAAAGAACTCCGGAGGCTATGGCGATGGTGGAAATGGGAGTTTTGAATTCATGTGTCATATTATTAATGAAGTCTTTTTGTACATCGGATAGTTTCCGTTGTTTCAGAATTATAAATAGTGAATATGCAAAAAATGATAGAGCAGTTAGTATAATAAGGGATGAAATGAACCAAATGTTCATATTCTCGATAATATATGTGGTTTTTGTTGGGAAGTTCACCCCAAAATAATAAACCAGCATATCATCTTTCTTAAAGGTCCTGAGATTGCTTGGGGATGTATGATCTGAAACAGGACTGATGTAATTTCCATAGACCATTTCTTTGCTTTCACAGTCGTAAATAGCATATTCATAATCCAATGTGATGTTGCTGTGATCAAATCCGGTTTTTAGAAAATGTTCAAGAATTATGGGATCTATCACATTTTCAACATTCACAATGAAGTAATTAGAAGAAACCTGTTCGACGGGATTACTGAAAGGCAGCTGTGATTTGTTAAATTCTGCCAGTTTCTCAGCTACATCATATAGGGCTATTTTTACACGCTGATTGAATTGTTTCTCACTTGTAAGATAGGTCTGATAGACCCAGAATACCTGGAAAACAATCATGCACACAATGGAGAATGTTCCTAATAATACGACGATTCGTATAGCCCGGTTTTTCATAAGATTAAAATTACATAATTGTTCTATGATTTTACCGGCATTTACATCTCATTAACAAAAATTTACATTTCATTTACATTTATTGAACTATTTTTTATCCTATTATCAGTGTGGCCGGGATAAATTTGTACGTCTGTTTTATTTGACTGATTTATACTTAAAAAAACACCTTATGAAAACAACACGATTTTGCCTATTGTTATCAATGAGTCTTTTTATGTTGACTCATAATTTTGCTCAGAACACAAGTGATTTGCAAGGTGCGACTAATGCATCGAAGATAATCTGGAAATTTGTTGAGTATGATTTTGGCGAGATCAAACAGGGGAGCCCTGTATTAGCTACGTTCGAGTTTAAAAATTCTTCCAATGAGCCTGTACTCATATCAAATGTCAGGTCCTCATGTGGCTGTACGGTGGCCGATTATTCTAAAAAGCCAATACTTCCTGGCGAATCTTCGACCATTTCAATCACTTACAATGCACAAAAAGGCGGAGCTTTTAATAAAACAATCACGGTTTTTTTAAACGAAACCGATCAGCATAAGTTGACCATCAAGGGGATTGTCATGATAAAGGAATAAAAAAATAAAAGAAATTTTATATTTTAAATATTTGATATTCAATCTAATATCACCATTTTTTAATATTTTCAGAACATTTTTTGTAACTTTTCAAAAAAAATCGTTTAAAGGTGTATTACCTTTTGTAATAAATCTGATTAAACTCCAGATTGGGTGAACAACAAAATCTTTAATTCTCTTCTGTTTCGTAATTTTAAGATTTTGGGTTACATAGAGAGCGTGAGGGGTCACGCTCTCTTCTTTTTTAGGAAAAGCTAAAATTATACTGTTTTTGATGAAGCATGAAAAGTGACAGACCAAGATAAAAAAAATTTGAAAACATATATTACCTTTTTGGATTTTTAGGATTAAACCCCGGATTTGGTGAACAACAAAATCTTATTCTCTTCTGTTTCGTAATTTTAAGATTTTGGGTTACAAAAAGAGCGTGTGCGGGTGCACGCTCTTTTCTTTTCATATACTCCATGTCTTTAAATATAGTATATTCAGGATCTGGCCTAACCCGGCACCCGGGCAAGTACGGGGAAGATTGTGAAGGAGTGAATTTTGTGAATATCCAATAACCAAATCCCACTTCAATATTCAATTTACCATGAGAATGACAATGATAAACGAAAAAGATATTCTCCAAAGAGGAATATCGGGATGGATTCAGTATATGATGTGGAGCATACCGGAATCGAACCGGTGACCTCTTGACTGCCAGTCAAACGCTCTAGCCATCTGAGCTAATGCCCCGGCGTGGGTGTGGGTGTCAGTGTGAGTGTGAATATCTCAATTTTGAAATAGGTGTGCAAAGATAGACAAATTACCCTGATTTCCAATTTCTATTTTCTATTTTCTTCTTATCTTGCAGCTTGTAGCTTGAAGCCTCATGAAACGCATTTTTACCGCCATCGATATCCAGCCCTCACCAAACTTTCTGAATATTTTTTATGACCTCAAATCAAAGCTCAGGGATGATAAAATCAAATGGGTAGAAATTGAAAACATACATATCACATTAAAGTTTTTCGGAGAAACACACGAAGAAAAGATCCAGACAATTAGCTTGGCTTTAAAAGATGCAGCCTCCAAATCGCAGCCGTTTGATCTCACCCTCAGCCATGTCGGTGTTTTTGGAGGCTTCTACAAGCCAAGAGTGGTATGGATTGGCATTGAAAGGTCGGAAGAGTTGCTGATTCTTGCCAACAATATCATGACAAATCTTCAAAATATCGGATACTCAGGTGAAGAAGAATTTACACCACACCTGACAATCGGCAGGATTAAGTATATCACTGATAAAAGATATTTTTCGCAGGTGATTGAAAAACAAAAGGATGTTTTCATTCAGAAATCTTCTGTTGAAAACATCCATCTATACGAGAGCATTCTCCGTTCGGAAGGACCGATTTATTCGGCAATTAAATCGTTTCCGCTGTTTAAATAAAGTCGGCAGTTGGCAGTAACCAGTAAATTATTAGTTGACCTGATGCATCCTGCTGACTGTCGACTGCCTACTGCCGACTAATTACTTTTCCCCGCCTGTTGTCTTATTTTTACCAAGAAAATGGCTGACAACAAGGGCCACACCTCCAAAGAGAAATATCATCGAAAAATATGCTGCCTCTTCGCTCATTGCGCCGCTTTCGGCGAGCCAGTTTGCAAGAATCAAACCAATGCCGATTGCAACAAGGAACAAACCCCATTTAAGATTCGTCTGAGAACGGGATTCAGTCTTGAAGGTGTCGGGAGTAATTCCTTTATCCATCATATACATACGCTCTTTGCGGCGGCTGACAATATATACAATGCCGAAAATCATTGCAAAGACACTGATGGGAACCATGAATTCTGTCATGTTAATTATTTTTTAAGTTCAACATTAATTTTAGTATCCATTCATTTGACGCAGGTGATATATGCAGGTTACAAATTAGACATCTGATTCGTCATAAAATTATTTTTATTAATGAGACTCAAATTTTACAAACAAAGTGCAGTAAAATTTGTAAGTCGAATTAATCCCGACTGCGAAGCGAGTCGGGATCGGTTAAATACTCCGCAGCTTGCTGCGGAATTTGAGTCCAGAGCAAGCCCTGGACATTAATTCCACCCCAAGGGACGGGGAATCTGACCAGGATCCCGATTTCACCTCGTTCATCGGGATCAATGAGACTCAATTTTTTCTTCACTGCGCTCGAAAAAATTGAGTCTCATTGATTAAAATCCTATCAGCAGAAAAGTTCTATTTGGTACTAACTTGCGTAAGAGTCTGTCAATAAGTACTAATGATATGACACCAATAATGATAATCAGGGGAATTTTTGATGTACCAAAGAATGAGAAGAAGGAAAGGATGCCTTCGAAGGTGGATTTAAAATAACCCAGCAGCTGCTGGTATTGCCTGGCATCCATTTTTTCCGGGCTAAAGTCAAGACTGGCTATTGACCAGTGCGAAAAGAAAAGGAGCCAGATCAACCCTGCAAAGCCGAAAGCGACGAATAACCACGTTTTCATTGTGATCAGCCGTGAAGTACCGATTGTATCATATACTGCTTCGGCCTGAATCTTTTCCATTATCTTTCCGGTAAAGTCTGAAGGTGCTTTTTCTATTCCTGTCTTTTTAAAAAGGTCTTTCAGAAAATCATCATTATGTTTTGTGAAATCGTTCATTTGGGCTTTTAGTTAAGAATTCTTTTAAAGGATTCGTTAAGCTCAGCATAAAGTCTTTTTCGTATCCTGTGCAACCTGACCTTGACATTGACGTTTGTCAGCCCGGTGATTTGGGATATCTCCTCAACCGGGCAGTCCTCAATATAAAATAACGTAATAATCGTATAATCTATTACTGGCAGCTTTTCAAGGGCATTATTGAGCAGTATGCGTTGTTCATCATCGCTTAGTGCCCTAATGTCTTCATGGATCTCATCGGTTGTAAAATTCTCCACGATATCATCATCAAGGGTAATGGTTTCAGTTTTTCTTTTTCTCATCCTGCTGATGGCTGTGTTGTATACGATACGGAATAGCCATGTTGAAAACCTGGATTCTTGCCTGAAGCTCCTGAGAGAATGGAAGGCCTTCACAAAAGCATCCTGGGCGATCTCTTCGGCATCTTCACGGTTGCGTGTAATTTTAAGGGCCATGCTGTAAGCCATATCTTTATGCTTTTCAACCAGATGGGCATAGGCTGCGGTATCCCCTGCGAGAACATGTTTAATGATTATGCGGTCATCCGGGAGTTCCATGTAGCAGTTAGACGATTAAGTTACACTTTGGTTACAGGATGGGAAGTTATCGATTACATATGTTAGTTTTAAGTCGCCAGTCAGCAGTCACCAGTCAGCGAAAAATTATAATATTTGGTGAATCCCTATGACAAACTGCCGACTGCCGACTTTATCAATTATTGCTTTTTAATAACAATCTCCGGTGTTGTGACTGTATTACTTTCATGTAATGCCCTATCCTTAATAAAGACTTCAAACCGGATGGTATCATATGGAGAGTCGTAATTATTTATAAATATTGTATCCTGGATAATCCCCTTAATGGCTTTATTGCGACCCGGAGGCGTCAGCACAGGTATGCGGGCATTCATATCCAGTGTGTCAATCATTTGTGTATATTCATTAAAATAGGTAATAAAAACCTCTTTAAAAACACCGTTTTGTTTTTCATAATACTTCATGAAGAAGTTATAATCATATGGGGGTAGGGTATCTCCCTGGGATAGTCCAATATCGCCATCGCCATCGGTATAGGAAATTTCCAGGACGCCGCGGTTATCGATGCCGGAACCATCAATGATTTTAACAAAACTACTAAAAGCAATCTGCGGTTCAACAGGAAATTCTTCCTTTTTCATGCAGCCCGAAAAAGTGAAGACGAAAGAGAGCAGGAGAAATAGATGTAACTTTGAAAATGTTTTCATTGATCGCGTGATTTGATCTCCGAAGATTGCAAAGGTACTTAATATTGCATCGCGAACAAACAATAACTCTGCCATACAATGTCTTTACCGGATGAATTGAAAGGCCGAATATTCAACTCTTTTTCTTCTGAAGAGATTAACGCATTGATCATTGAAATATTTCGTTTTCAGTATACAAATAATCTGATTTACAGGCGTTATGTTGATACCTTGCGTATACCCATTGATAAAGTCCGGACTCCGGAACAGGTTCCCTTCCTGCCTGTAGAATTTTTCAAGAGCCACCGTATTGTCAGCGGAGATCAGGATCATCAGGTTATTTTCACCAGCAGCGGTACCACAGGGTCTCAGATATCCCGACACCATATTTGTGATATTACTATATACAATACAAGTCTTTTAAGGGGTTTTGAATATTTCTATGGTCCGGCCAGAGATTATACTTTACTGGCTCTGCTTCCTTCATATCTCGAACGTGAAGGATCGTCGCTGGTATATATGGTGAATATTCTTATCCAAAAAACAGGGCACGCTTTAAGTGGATTTTATTTATATGATACAGAGAAGCTTATTGACAATCTGGTAAAGTTGATGAAGCAGCATCAGAAGGTCATTCTTTTGGGAGCATCGTATGCTTTGCTTGATCTTATTGAAAAGCGGAATTTTGAATTTTCTGATGTGATTATCATGGAGACCGGTGGTATGAAGGGCCGACAAAAGGAGCTTGTCAGGGCAGAACTTCACCGCCGGTTATGTAAGGGCTTTGGTGTTGAGGTCATTCATTCAGAATATGGCATGACAGAGTTATTATCGCAATCATATTCCACGGGTCACGGATTCTTTCGTTGTCCTTCATGGATGAGGGTATGTATTCGAGACATAAATGATCCGCTGACATTAATTGGCGATGAACAAACAGGAGGTATTAACATCATTGACCTGGCTAACCTCTATTCCTGTTCATTCGTAGCCACACAGGACCTTGGGATCACGCACATCGACGGATCATTTGAAGTGCTGGGACGTTTTGATTTCAGCGATATCAGAGGTTGTAACCTGATGATTGTCTGACAGATGTCAATTTTCGGAAGATAAAAATTTAATTTATACTCCGATAATAACCTCAGGCGAATCGTTCAAGGGAGAGTTTACTAGTTTGGAAACCTGATATGCTTCCATCAGCCTGGAAGGGTAAGGTTTCAGGAGTTGCTGCAAGGCATAGTTATCTTGACGATACAACCATTCTTTTTCATGTTCTGGTAGAAGAATGACCGGCATACGCTCATGAATAGGCTTCATGATTACATTGGCTGCAGTTGTGATAATCGCAAAGGAATTGATAATGCGCCCTTCTGTATCTTTCCATGAATCCCAAATACCTGCCATTGCAAAAAGCCCATGATCTTTCGTGACGATCCGGTAGGGTGTTTTACCGGAGGATTCCTTTTTCCATTCATAGAATCCATCGCCGGGCACGAGACATCTCTTATGCCGGAATGGATTTTTGAACGAAGTCTTTTCCAGAATTGTCTCTGCTTTGGCATTAATCATCCGGTTGCCGATCGACATATCCTGAGCCCAGAACGGAATCAATCCCCAGCGATAAAAACTCAGTTTGCCCGGATCAGCATTTGAAATGACTGCGAGATTCTGTGACGGAGCACAATTGTACCGGGGTTTGTATGTCCCCTCTTCGATCTCCAGATCAAATCGTTCTTCGATAATTATTTCATTAGGTGAAAACGAAAACCTTCCACACATATATCTTTAATTTTCAAGATGTTTTAATATTTTTTACTCGACTTTATCCAGGTCAATAGTAAGCAGTTCCTCCCAATTTGTCGTAAAACCCTGAGATAACCTTTCCTGTCTCATTTTCCATAGTCTTTGTGTACCCTGAACGGCATATTTGACTTTCCCTTTTCCCATACTGGTATTAATGCTATCAATGATCATCGTCAGTTTTTTTTGTTTCAATCTATCGACATCATCCCATAACGAGCATTGAAACGTTTGTTCAGGAATAATATCCGTGACGATAACTCCGGACTTTTTATATTGGTATCCTTTTCGGAATATTTTCCTCAGGGCCCTAATTGTATGATGGATAAGCTCAGCTGTATTATTTGTAGCGATGGGCAGATGAACAGTCATCCCATTGACATATTGGGGTCCTTTTGCAAACCGATTGGTCATCACAAAGACAGTCAGGGCCTGTGCCAATGACTTTTGTTTACGTAACTTAACAGCAGCTGAAACGATGAATGTTGAAGTAGCCTGTTCGATTTCATCATAATCATCGGTGGGTTTTCCGAATGACCGGGATATACAGATGCCTTTTTTCCCGGAAGGATTGTTGTCAACAGGAAAGCAGGGTATTCCTCTGAGTTCAGTGACCGTTCTTTCACCAACGACACCCATGTATTTTCTGATCCATTTTTCCGGTGAATTTTTCAAGTCCAGGGCTGTAATAATATGATGATGAGTTAAAAATTCGGCATATTGAGGCCCGACTCCCCATATGTCCTTAACAGGGATCATTTGAAGTAAAACATCCGGGTCATGAACTGAAGTCATGTCCAGCAGACCATTCCAGTTTGGATGTTCCTTTGCCAGATGGTTCGCTGCCTTTGCAAGGGTTTTTGTCGGAGCAATACCAATGGTCACAGGAATACCTATCCATTGAAGAACAGTCCTGGCAATCTTGGCGCCATATTCCTGGAGATTAATCCCAATCATATTTGTCAGATCCAGAAAGGCTTCGTCAATTGAATAAATTTCAATTGCAGGGGAGAATTGCGACAAGATGGTCATTACCCGTTGTGAGATATCTCCATATAGAGCATAGTTAGTTGAGAAGACCTGAATATTGTTCTTTTCAAGCACATCTTTTATCTCAAAAGCTGGTACCCCCATTTTAACCCCCAATTTTTTTGCTTCGTCTGACCGGGCTATAATGCAGCCGTCATTATTCGACAGGACAACTAATGGTTTGCCCTCCAGGTGTGGATTGAAAATGCGTTCGCAGGAGGCATAAAAGTTATTGCAGTCGACGAGGGCAAAGGTTTTGGGCATTAGTGCTATATTAAATCAATATCCGGTCGCAGATTGCATGATAGTCAGAAAGCAGGCATGTGGTAACATATTGCTAAATGTCAATCATAATGGATGCCTTTGACCAGCAACCTTATCAAAGTTAATAAAATAATCAGTAAATTAGCATCGAAACCAAATAGTGAATTCATGAAAACATTTGCAGTTGTATTAGCAGGTTGCGGTGTAATGGATGGCGCTGAAATCCATGAAGCCGTCATGACAATTTATGCTATTAAAAAGCAGAATGCCGATTATCAGATTTTTGCTCCTGATATTCAGCAGTACCATGTTATCAATCATATTTCAGGTCAGGTAATGAATGAAACAAGAAATGTACTGGTCGAAGCTGCAAGGATAGCAAGAGGCAAAATCAAGCCGCTGAAGGATTTTAATCCTCATTCTTATGATGCCATCGTCTTCCCCGGAGGTTTTGGTGTAGCCAAGAACTTATGTACATTCGCCGTTGAGGGTGAAAGATGTTCTGTTAATCCGGAGGTTGAGAAAGCCATAAGGGAAATGGTTAAACTGGGAAAACCTGTCGGATTAATGTGCATTTCACCGGTGATTGCTGCAAGATTGTTTGGTGATGTTGAACTGACGATTGGCAGGGATCAGGGATCAGCTTCAGCCATCGTCAAAATGGGAGGGAAACATGTCATCACAACTCATGGAGAGGTAGTGATGGATAAGAAGCGTAAAATCTTTACTACCCCTTGTTATATGCTGGATGCTAATATAGTTCAGATAGCCGAAGGAGCAGAGAATATTATTAAAGCAATAATTAGAGAAATTTAAATTGAGCAAAATCCCACGACTGAAGTCGTGAGTTACAAGTCCCACGACTGAAGTCGTGGGTGATTTAAGGTTATCCTTTTCTTATTAGCCTTACTTTATTAATCCTGGAGGCTGTTGACTGAATGATGTAAAATACGTAAGGGCCAATGGTCATCTGCTCTTTTGGCTGAGGGATGCTGCCATAATGATGAAGAATGAATCCTGCAAGGGTTTCATATTCGTCTGACGCGGGCAGATTCAGATTATATTTTTCATTCAGGTAATCCAGTTCAAGTCTTCCTGAAAAGACATATTCGTTTTCGTTAATTTGTTTATCCAGTAGATCCCCGGAATCATATTCGTCTTCTATTTCACCTAAAATTTCTTCTATAATGTCTTCGATGGTGACCATACCCGATGTGCCGCCGAATTCATCTACAACGACGGCTATGCTTTTATGTTGTTGTATAAATGTCGTAAGTGCCTTTTTAGCCAACATTGTTTCAGGTACAATCATAACCGGATTGGTAATGGATTTGATTTCAGATGGATTTTTGAAAAGATCAAATGCATAGACATAGCCGATAATGTTATCGATAGAACTGTTATAGACCAGGATACGTGAATAGCCTGTTTCAATGAATTTCAGTTTTAGCCTTGTTAAAGTGTCACTATCTTCAATGGCTTCTATTTCGGTTCGGGGCACCATGCATTCACGCAACTTGATATTGCGAAAATCAATCACATTTCTGAACATCTGTATTTCCCGTGGAAGTTCAAGGTCTTTATTAAAGTATGCAAAGTATTCTGCCAGGAAATGATCCAGGTCAACAGGGGTGAAATCATATGTCTGTTTTGACAACTTGACATGGAATATTTTTTTAAGAATGAACTCGGATAATCCAATGAAAAAGAAAATAACCGGATAAAAAAGATAATAGAACAGATATACTGGTACTGCGAGGTAGTTGATAATCGTGTTGGGATTAATACGGAATAAGGCTTTCGGAAGGAATTCAGCGACAATAAGGATAATCAGCGTTGCCATGATGACCTGGATAATGAGGTTAAGGATCTCACCTTGCAGTTTAGAAGGCAGGATGTGCGCGATAAACGGATCGAGGATTGCAGCCATGGCTATGCCATATATAACCAGGGCGATGTTGTTGCCTAACAGCATGGCTCCAATAAAACGGGAGGGTGTCTTATTGAAATCCGACATGATTTGTGCAGAGAGCAATCCCTTGCTTTTATCCAGTTCTACTTTCAATTTGTTAGCTGTGATAAAGGCAATTTCCATTCCCGAGAAGAAGGCGGAAAATAATAGTGTTATGATGACCGTTAACCAGGGGTGCATTCGAAATATCTGTATTATAGTAATACAAAGATTACATACTTCCGTTAGTATTTATCCTGATCAAAGCGTATTTCACCCTTAGCCTTCTTGAGCGTATAGCTATTGAACTGCTCATCGGCCTCCAGCCCATTTTCTCCAAAAATGGTTTTATCCGGAGAAGTGATTTTGACAAATACATCGGAGTAAATGAGTTTTTTTTTCTGATCCCATACCAGATGCTCTGTATTCAGCTTTTCATTCTTTTGATAATTGATGACCTCAACATTATTTTTAGCCTCCATTATTTTTCGTCTTTCAAAGCTTACGCCATAGTCAGCTGTCAGTTGTGATTTGATTTGCATCGCACTGTCATAAAAGATGATTTTGAAGCCTTTCGGGAATTCCATATAAGGATCATTTCCCTCATAACGATTGAGTTGTTGACTTGTAAGTATAAAAGTTATCCTTCCTGAATCGCTTTGAATAACTTGGATTTCCTTAACCGATTCAACGGGCAAAGTGTCTATTCTGGAAAAAAGCCCAACGGTTTTTATATCATTCTCACACGCCTGATAAAAAGGAATAGAGAGTAATACTAAAAGGTTACAGGCAATGTGAGATCGTATAAAATTCCAGGTTCTGATAAAGATTGACATGTTTACGCTGGTCATTTGCTTGCCCTGACGGTAGTGGATTCATTGATCCAGCATCCAACAGAATAGGGATCACCCTCTTTCAGATCATAAAAGAAAATAGTTTCGGTAGAGGGGAAAAAGCTGGAATATGTTGAAATCCGCTCGTTGGCATTGTCTGTAACAGTATTATCGACGTTTTTAGCCTTAATATATTTATCGACAGCTGCCCAGTATGCCACTTTTTTGGTCAGATCATTGTCACCGCATTGGATAGCACTTCGTGCATACAGGTCACCGATGAGGATATAGAAACTCCCGTTATCCGGTTTTATTTCGAGCCCTTTATAGGCAAATGACCGGGCTTTGGGAAAGTCATTGAGGTTTAAATAGATATTAGCAAGGAGCAAGTAAGTGTTCGATTTTTTATTAACATCCTTAAGACTGTCGACTGATGCGAATAAATAAGTGGAAGCTTCCTGGAATTTTTCTTTTCTCAGGTTCATAACACCCATCAGGTATCCAGACTCAGGAGTGGGTTCAAGGTCATATAATTTTTTTGTGGCTTCAAAGAACAGGTCAGAATTCGTACAATTCTTTTTATCAAGGATCCTGGTGATTTTTTTCAGGAGATCAACATTGTCGGGAGTTAGCTTAAATTTTTTTTCATAAATGGACAATAAGTCATCACAAGTGGCAAAGGGTTCAAAAGTGCTCTCAATATTAGCTTTTACATTTTCCCATTCGGTCAATTGTTCGGGATTATCTTTGTTTTTTTCAATATTGTAGTCAATGATCTCACTGATTTTATCATACGTGTCAATGATGACTGAAGAATCAACAGCTCCCTTAACAGCAGAGTTGATGGTAGTATTGAAATAATAGACAAGGACAGGTCCGGTTGTTTCTAATCCTTCGAGTTCGATGGATTTATTAAGAATCTGAAAAGCATCAAAGAATCGATCGGGACTGAGAGTGTAAAGATCGACACCCTTACGGCCAAGAACAAGGCCCTCCCTGCTGGTATTGGAACTGCCGAAATATTTAATACGCTGGTCATAAACCATCATCAGAGTGTCAATATATTGTTGTCTGATACTTTGATTTTTTTCCTTATCAATTATATATTTTAATATAGTCACACCATCCACATAGATATTCTGGCTGGATTCAGGGCAATTAAAAAAAACCCAGTGCCATGGAGTATAAATTGGCACCTCCTGAATGACTCTCTCTTCAAAATTATGATCTTTCCAAATCTTATAATTAATTCTGTATAACGAGAGATTTTCAATGCAGGCTAAACTATCCTGTCCATATTTCTGACCGTACATGGAGGGAAGAGCCAGTATAATGGTCATTAATGTGATGAGCAATGGTCTTTTCATTTTTTAAACATTGTGACAATTATGTATTTCCGACATATTTATTTTGCCGCTCTTACAGTTGTTGTTTCATTTATCCAGCATTCTACCAAATACGTGTCTCCTTCTTTCAGGTCATGAAAAAAATTAGCTTCTGCACTGGGAAATGCTTTCATATATGAGGAAATCCTTTCATCAGCTACATCAGATATTTTAGGATCCACGTTTTTGGCTTTAATATATTTATCAACGGCAGTCCAATAGATTGTTTTCTGAGTGAATTCATCCTCACTGCAATCCTTTGCGCTTGTTGCATACAGATCGCCTATCAGAATGTAAGGATTTCCATCCTTCGGACGCAATTCTACGGATTTAAATGCAAATGACCGTGCTTTGGGGTAATCATTCAGGTTGCGGTACGTATCGGCCAATAACAGGTAACAATCTGCTCTGCTGTTAGTATCTGACATATTGGTGGCGCTGAGCAGGAATTTAGTTGCGTCATTATACTCTTGTTTTTTTATCAGCATGCGACCGATAAAATATGCCGATTCAGGTGTTGGTTCCAGTTTGTATAAATTATTCGTAGCATCGAAATATAACTGTGAATCTGTACAATTCTTTTTATATAACATGCTGGTAATTTTTTTAAGAACCTCAGGGTCTTCTCCCTTTTGGTTGAATTTCTTAGTGTATATGTTAACCAGATCGTTACAGGTGGCAAAAGGTTCAAACATTTGGTCAATATTTGTTTTTACTACTTCGAGTTCAGTAAGTTGTTCAGGATTAGTCTGGTTTTTTAAAATTGTATCAATAATAGTTATTACCTGGTCGTAAGTATCCAATACTATTTCTTTTGGAATTTTGCCATCATTAGCCATTTGCGTTGTTACCATGAAATAATATACCAGCACCGCAGCGGCTGATCCGGCGCCTTGCAGGTCAACAGAACGTTTAAGAATTTTATAGGTTTCTTCGTAGGCAGATGGTTTAAGCTGATAAAGATCTATGCCCTTACGGCCCAGGATTTCACCTTCCTGTGGTTTTTTTTCCTTATAATGTAATGGGAAATATTTGATGCGCTGATCATAGATCATCATCAGTGTATCAATAAATTTTTCTTTTAGTGTATTATCTGTGATGGATTGCGCAAGAAAGTTAAACATTTTAGCACCATCCACATATGTGTTTTCTGTTCCCAGGGGGCAGTATACAAACACCCACCGCCAGTGGATGAGTGCATCATTTAATGCCAGTTTATAATTACTTGACCTCCATTGTTTATAAAATTCCCGATATAAAGAAATCTCCATAACACATTTGGCACTGTCCTGCCCGTATTTTGGTCCCAGGGCACTCTGATTGTTGATCTGAGCATATACTACCTGCGAATAAAAGGACGTGGTGACGATACTTGCTATTAATAACAAGAAGATCCTTTTCATTCTGTTTTCAATTTAGATTTAATAGAATTTAGATTTAATGAACCATCTTTCATAGAGTGCAATCCCAATCGTAAACCTAAAATAATTTTCCCTGATTAGTCCATTATTTTTTGTTCCGCCCTGTCCTACCTCAAGTCCAAGGTTTACAGTCGACATTGTACCTTTAAGTGGCAGACCAACACCAAAAGTCACGCCAAATTCACTAATGGTATTACTTCTGAGTTTCAGGTATGTTTTATCAAACCGGAAACCGAATCTGTAGGCTATTCTTTCCCAATACTTTGAAACACCTTCAGAAAAAGGTTTATATTGTCCGCCGAATGAAATGCGCATACTGTTATCAAGTGAATCGGAATGGCCATAAGAAGAATACTTTTTCCAGTTTTGCCAGAAAAATTCAGCGCCAACCAGCCATTGTGTGCCATTTTGGATCACAGATCCAACACCGATGCTGTATGGGACATTCAGGGTTCCTTTTTCGCCTGGCTTATAAACGATAGTATCCTTAATGTATTCAACCTGATCATTACCAGGGAAAAATGTCACAGCCAGGATATCTCTATTGGCATTAAGCTTTGTGGCAGCATTATAAACGACTCCAGTGGTAATAGACAGGTCCTTTTTTAGTTTGAGATGATATTGAAAACCAAAATTGAAAAGAAAGTCATTCACCCTGGTATTATTACTTACCCGGAAGCTCTCCATATAAACGGAGTCAGGAAAGTGAATCACCTTATCATAATCGAGTTTACCGAAAAGATAAGAAGCATTGATACCGGCAGAGAAGTTTCTGAATAATCTGAAAGAATGTCCCCAGTAAACCCGGTTCAGGCCCCCATAACCTTCATAATTATAAGAAATATTACCGATATTATTGAGGTATTTCACCTCCGATACTGCATATCCGAGATAACTATATGGTGTTAGGCCGATACTGTTTTTCCACCATTTGGTGATTGGAAATCCCATTAAAATATATCCCAGTGAAACGTTTTTTAACCTGGCAGTTTGTGTTTCCGTTGATGATTTGACAAAGTCACCAAAAAGGCCGCCTTCAAAAAGGAAGGAGGTTGTATCGATGCCGTTGTATGAAGCAGGATTGGCATAGTTAATATATAATGGATTACTTAGTGCAAAGCTTATGCCCCCCATCGACATGTTGAAGGCCGTCCGGTTATTATATATTTCACCAAGGCCAAAATGAGAATAAGGGGAATTAATATCTACCTGTGCATAAAGAGGCCTGCAAATGACCTGCAGGAACATAAAAAGTAAGAGAAGTCTGTGAAATATATTATTCTTCAAAATTGCTATCCAAAATTATGTTTAAACCTGACAATACAAGATTCGGAAATACAAAGATGTTATATTTTAATCTTTTATCAAAATATTTTGCATCACCACCAGTCAAAATGATCCGGATATCAGAATACTTTTCTCTATATTTTTGCAGTATTCCGTTCACTTCAGCCAGCACTCCATTTAAAACACCCGACAATATTGACTCTGATGTGCTTTGTCCAATGAGCTTTTCAAAGTCCTCTATGGTTACTAACGGAAGTTTTCCGGTGAAAGTATGAAGTGCCTTGAATCTCATTGTGATACCTGGTGATATACCGCCACCAATGAAAGCATTCGTATTGTCGATAAAATCGTAAGTTATGCAGGTACCGGCATCAATGATGAGTACATGCTGGTCACGGAACATATCATTAGCAGCAACGGCGGCAGCAAGCCGGTCTTTACCGAGGGTCAGAGGGCTTAGATAGTTATTTTTAATAGGAAGAGGAGTATTCTCATCAAGTTCAATAAAATGAAACCGGCTCTGTAAATACTCCTTGAGAGAAGGAGAATAATCCCTGACAGCTGAAATGATAGCGGAGGTGACGTCAGGAGTATCTTTCATGAAATTCTGGAGGGTATGTGCATCAAGATTTTCGCGTTCCCTGATATCTAGCAGCTGGTTTTTGTCAAATACAGCTATTTTAACACGTGTGTTACCGTAATCAATGACAAGCTTCATGAGATAAAATGCTTCAGAAAAGTGTGCAAAGATACATTGTATCAGGGAAACTTAAATGTTTTTTTTGAATTATTTTAATTTTGAAAAATCTTCTTTATCTTTGGCCTCCCAAATTATGGTACCATAGCTCAGATGGTAGAGCAACGGACTGAAAATCCGTGTGTCCCTGGTTCAATTCCAGGTGGTACCACAGGAAGCGTTAAACCTTTAAAGTGAAAAATTTCAAATATTTCATTTTTAACGATTTAATGGCTTTTAAAAGTAACATCTGAGCACCTGATTTCAATGTCTTTTGGCAATTCGCTTACTTAATTGCTTACTTAATTATTGCCAAAATGACTACTATTACTATTAAAATCGTTCTTAAGCCTGATTACATTCGGAAAGACGGCACTAAGAATGTACGTCTCAGATTATGGTTAAATCGCAGGGCTCATTATTTCACACTAAACATATTTGTTAAACCTGATGACTTCAAAAATGGCAGGGTACGAAAATCCGATCCTGATCATTTTCGTAAGAATATGCTGTTGGATAAAGCAGAAAATAAGGCTAATAATATCCTGTTTGACTTACAAGTGAAGGATATCCCTATCACAGCATCAAATTTTGAACAGCATTTTATTAATGATTCCTTTGGCAGTAAGTCATTTTTTGAATTTGCAGAATCTGAATTAAAGTCATTAAAGGATATCCTGGCTCCCGCCACAATGAAAAGTTATCAATCTCAGATCAATAAGCTGAAAGATTATCGATCTGAATTGTTATTTAATGATCTTAATCATTCATTTATCCAGGCTTATTATGGATATTTGATCAGTGACCAGCTTAATAATGAAAACACGGCTAATAAGTCCCTACGTGTTCTGAGAGTCATTTTAAACAAAGCTATTAATCAGGGCATGGTTAAAGAGAATGTTTTCAATAAATTCAGGTTAGGTAAAACTACCAGCAACCGGCAGGCATTAACAAGGCATGAATTACTGAATTTAGAGGAGCTTTATGAATCTGGTAAATTACCACGGAGTAAATCAAATGTGCTTAAGTACTTTTTATTTGCCTGCTTTACCGGATTAAGATACCAGGATTTAAGGGATTTGAGATTCAATCAGATTAGTGAAAACATTCTTACAGTTGTAATGCATAAGACCAAAGATCAAGTGAGGATCCCTTTGATCAGTCAGTCCTTAAAGCTTATAGATCATAGTCCCTCCTTCACTAATCAAAAAGTTTTTAAGGTATTAACTGGCCAGGCAACTAATAGGTATCTAAAGGATATAATATCAGGAGCAAAGATATCTAAAGAGATAAGCTTCCATTGTGCCAGGCATTCATTTGCCACAATTGGAATTGACTTAGGGATCCCTATTGACGTTATCGGTAAGATTCTTGGCCATAAAAATTTGAAAACGACTCAGATTTACACGAAATATTCTGATCAGGTTAAAGTAAGGGAAATGGATAAATGGGAGAAACTATGAATTATATCCAGGTGGTATCTTTAATCATTCCGACTTTTTCGGAGAGAATGTATCGATATCCTCAATTTTTAAATCTAAACTCTCAAAGATTTTGTCTCTAAAGTAAAGAGCTGCGATAAGCAAAATTATTGAAACCTCTTGACCGGTTAAAAAAGCAGCTTGTTCGATTTTATTTTTAATTTCTTCTTTGTTTCGTAAATTACTGAACTCTTCAATAAGGAGACTTTCAGCGACATAAGCATTTGGAGGACTTGCAAGTTTTACCTTTTGGGTAATTTCTTCAATATAAGGCGCTACGATTTCTCCAATTTTGGAATCCTTGAAAACTTTTAATCCCATTTCATTAAGTTTTCTTGGAGATTGAGAAGTACTGAACCTGCTCATAAGAATAGCAAAAACTGAATCTTTTATTGGCATTAAAGGCTGAATACTTTCACGAATTTCCTTAATATCAGTGTGAATTCCATCAATAGTATTATCAATTCGTCCAATATCCTCTTTAATGTCAATAGTTTTTTGGCCAATACCTCCTATCTTCTCGAAAAGTTTATAGCCACCCCCGAGTATAACTATAACAAGCGCACAAATCGCCACGATAGTGGGAGTATCTATTTGTAAGATAATTAAGTTGTCCATAATAACTACCTCTTTAGTACTTTTAACGTATAAAGGGGCACAAAGTTATGAAGAATAAGGAATAGTTTTACGCACACAAAACTTATATGAAGTAAAAATAGTACTTAAAAATATCTTATGCAACAAAATTCTGAAATATTTTCAGTTTGTAAACAAGTGCACTTAATACATAATTCTTCCGCCTCAAAATAAGGCCCTACAATGCACGATCTTTTTTATTTGATGGTATTATTCTCCCTGATCAGGTCAAAATCCTGACAAGCTGACAGGAATTATATGAATAAAGCTTATGATATTACTTCATTTTTTTAATAGCCGCTTCGACTGCTTTTGTTTTCTATTATTCAAATGTTAAAAAATTTATCAAATACCTTCATCTGATCCCTCTTTCTCCCTTCAGATATATGTGCATAAACCATGGTTTGCGTTATGGATGAATGCCCAAGTAATTTTTGAAGGGTGGTAAGATCATTTGTTTTCTCCAGGAAGAGCGTAGCGAAAGTATGCCTGGCCATGTGGAAATGGAGATCCTTTTTGATACCAATTAATTTAGCTGCTGTCTTAAGGTGTATATTTGTTTTCTGATCATAGAAAGTGGAGAATATTTTACCGGATATCTTATGAGGTCCTTCATCGGATATTAGTTTCAAGGCCGACTTTGAAAGTGGGATAGTAATAGCTTCATTATTGACATTTTTCAGCTTATGGGGAACAATAACAATTGTATTATTTAATATTTGCTGATATTCGAGACGTTTAACATCACTGATACGAAGGCCGGTAAAACAGGAAAAAAGGAAATAACGCAATACCTTTCTGAGGTGGAGTGGGGCTTCCTTACGCTTGTATAAAGCTATTAATAGTTCGAGTTCTTTTTCGGTGAGAAATGATATCCTGCTGCTTCCATGCCTTATACGGAATGATTTAAAGGGATTCTCCCTGATAAGCTGGCGCTTTTCTGCCCGGGTAAGATAGGAATTGAATTGTTTTAATTTATTGCTGATCGTATTCAATCCATTCTTCTCAGTTACTTTTAAAAATTTTTCATATTGCTCAATAAAGTATCTATCTATTTCAGCGAATATAAGTTTTGGTTTAAATTTTTTCAATGAATGCAATAGTACGAAGTGATGTTTTATGGTTCCAGGAGATAATAGTCCCTCCCTTTCTCTTATTTCTGATTCCAGCCAGGGGTAGAAGTCGGCATATTTTGAAGGATTGTCATATTCAGTTTTGAATATAGCACGAGTGAGCTCTATCTTCTGTAAACGGTATTTCACCAGGATATTATTGGCCAGAGACCGGCATTGTTCGATTATCAAGTTATAATCATAAGCCCTGGGATGCTTAGCTTTGACCATCTCTTTTTCTTTATCCCATTCATCTGGAGCAACAGAAATATGAGTCGGCACCAATATTCTTTTCTTCATAAGAAAAAATTGAAGGTTGATAGGGGCGGTGCCATCTGTTTTAGTATAATCTTCTCTGATAATGATTCTTATCTTTGGCATTAATCCTGTGAGTTTTTGTGAAATGAGATAGATAAAAACTATACAAATATAAACCAGAGATATCAAATATCATCAGAATTATCAACATCAAGCGTCTCAGCCGTCTCTTTTAATAATTGATTTTTTTGAATAGAATCGAGGTTGAGACCATTAATTAAATCTTTGGAGTCTTCCCATAATTTTTTCAGATTAATTTTTTTGAGACCAAGTTGTTCTGGAGATATATTGGGATTAATAAGATTATCCTTAATACGTAGGTCTTCCGGCCTTATAGCATTCTCATCCCGCTTAGTGCGTAAGGTATGCGCTCTTTCCATACATCGCCTGGTTTCAGTATAGTTACGGGCATCAAGCGCCTTATTTGCCAAATCCTCAAATCGATCTGCATAGTAGCTATCCCACTCTTCGTTTTTAACACCGCTATTCACATTGAAAAATATAACGGCGTCGTTAATCCTACGGCGTGCTGTAGTGAAGCTTAGCTTATCTTCTTTGAATTCACCCATAAGCTGGAGGGCTACTGAGCGTAAACTGCTCTTGATCTGCAATAATTCAAAGGACCGGTCCAGGTGTATGATGTACCGCTGGACATCAGTAGGGATAATTTTTGAGGTTTTAGTTTCCCGGAATTCCTGAATAACTTCTATGGGAATAGTATCCAGATCTTTAATCGTTGCCATTGTATTATAGTTTTTAATTAATGTTTATTTTTCATTAGTGATGCGTTAATATTTCTTTGAAATTAAATAAGTTAAGTTGTTCTTTGACATTTTGTTTGATTTGTGTTTTGGTAAGTAGCTCATTTATTGGAGTTTTGGCAAAAATAGAAATACCTAAAATCTGCATCATTTC